>JALUTE010000149.1:1301-15317 GCA_027058255.1 Methyloligella sp.
CCGATCCGCTACTCCTACGACACCATCAATCTCGACCTGCCCGTGCCGGCGCCCGCCCCGCCCTCGGCGGAGAACTGGCTCGGCACGGACGATCAGGGCCGCGACGTGGTGGCGCGGATCATCTATGGCTTCCGCATCTCGGTGCTGTTCGGGCTCATTCTCACCATTCTCTCCTCCATCATCGGCGTGGCGGCGGGTGCCGTGCAGGGCTATTTCGGCGGCTGGGTGGACCTTCTCTTCCAGCGCTTCATCGAGATCTGGACCTCTATCCCCTCGCTCTATCTCCTGATCATCATCGCCGCGGTGATCGAGCCGAGCTTCTGGATTCTCCTCGGAATCCTCCTGCTCTTCTCCTGGGTGGCACTCGTGGGCGTGGTGCGGGCCGAGTTCCTGCGCGGGCGCAATTTCGAGTACATCATGGCGGCCCGGGCCCTGGGGCTCTCCAACGCCAAGATCATGTTCAAGCACCTGCTGCCCAATGCCATGGTGGCGACGCTGACCTTCATGCCGTTCATCCTCAACGGCTCGATCACCACGCTGACCTCGCTCGACTTCCTCGGCTTCGGCCTGCCGCCGGGCTCGCCCTCCCTCGGCGAGCTCCTGGCCCAGGGCAAGGCGAACCTCCAGGCGCCGTGGCTGGGCCTCACCGCCTTCTTCGTGATCGCCATCATGCTCAGCCTTCTGATCTTCATCGGCGAGGCCGTGCGCGACGCCCTCGACCCGAGAAAGACCTTCGAATAGGATGATCCGCCGATTGCCCCGCCGAGCCGAACCAAGACACGACATGTCATGAAACACGTCTATGACAACTATCCGGCCGAGAAGCTGCCGAAAGACCTTCGCAACGGACTGAAACGGGGTGAGCGCGTGCGCGTCATCGTCGAGGCCATGGAGCAGAGGGGGAGGTCGCATGCCGCCAGCGAGAATGGAGGCAAGCGGCACCTGCGCGCATTCTGGGGCGCAGGGCGCGGGCTGTACAACGGGTCGGACGATGCCGTGGCCAGCATTCGGGCGCTTCGGAACGAGTGGGAGTAGAGAATGGAGCGCGATGCCGGTCCCATCCATCTCGATTCCAATGTCATCATTCACATGGTTGAGGGATTTCCCTCGCATCGGGCCGGGATCGAGCGTCTCCTTGAGATGTTGGAGAATGGTTTGCGCGCAGTGACCAGTGAGCTCACGCTTGCCGAGATTCTGGTCAAGCCGATCGAGCAGGGCTGGAAGGAATTGGCCGATCGATACGAGGACCTCATGGCTGGCACCGAGGAGCTGACCGTGACGCCGGTGAGTCGGGCCGTTCTTGCGGCAAGCGCCCGGCTGCGCGCGCGCCTCGGTGGCAAGCTTCCCGATGCCATCCACGTCGCCACGGCCATGGCCAACGGATGCACCATGTTTGTTACGGAGGATAATGGCATTCGCCTGCCGGAGACACTCACGCGCAAGCGCCTCGGCGATTTCGCAGGTCAATTGCCATGACGCGAGATGCCTCGTCTCCCCTCGTTGCGGTGCGCGATCTCTCGGTGGATTTTCGCGCGGGCGCGCGGGTCACCCATGCCGTCAAGCGCATATCCTTCGACATCGCCAAGGGCGAGACGGTGGCGCTCGTGGGCGAATCGGGCTCCGGCAAGACCGTCTCGGCGCTCTCCGTCATGCGCCTTCTGCCCTATCCGGCAGCCAGCCATCCCTCGGGCGAGATCCTGTTCGCCGGCAAGGACCTGCTGGCCCTTTCCGACAAGGAGATGCGCGCCATTCGCGGCGATCGCATCTCCATGATCTTCCAGGAGCCCATGACCTCCCTCAACCCGCTCCACACCATCGAGAAGCAGGTGGGCGAGATGCTCATCGTGCATCGCGGCATGACGGAGGCCAGGGCGCGCGAGCGGGTGCTCGAGCTTCTCGACCAGGTGGGCATCCAGGACCCGGAAGGCAGGCTCGGCTCCTATCCCCACCAGCTTTCCGGCGGCCAGCGCCAGCGCGTCATGATCGCCATGGCGCTCGCCAACGAGCCGGACCTGCTGATCGCCGACGAGCCGACGACGGCCCTCGATGTCACCATCCAGGCGCAGATTCTCGAGCTTCTCGCCCGTCTCCAGGGCGAGCTGCACATGGCCATGCTTCTGATCACCCACGATCTCGGCATCGTCCGGCGCATGGCCGAGCGCGTGAATGTCATGACCCAGGGCGAGATCGTCGAGGCGGGGCGCACGGCAGACATTTTCGACCGTCCCCAACACCCCTATACGCGCCATCTCATCGCCTCCGAGCCCAAGGGCGACCCCCCGGCCGAGGACGAGACGGCGCCGGTCGTTCTGGAGGCAAAAAACCTGAAGGTCTGGTTTCCCATCAAGCGCGGCTTTCTGCGCCGCACGGTCGGCCATGTGAAGGCGGTGAACGGCCTCTCGCTCAAATTGCGCCAGGGCCAGACCCTGGGCGTCGTGGGCGAGTCGGGCTCGGGCAAGACGACCCTCGGCCTTGCCCTTCTGCGCCTCATCTCGTCGGAGGGGCCCATCGCCTATGTGGGCAAGCGCATCGACGGGCTCGGCTTCAAGCAGATGCGGCCCCTGCGCCGGGAGATGCAGATCGTCTTCCAGGACCCCTATGGCTCGCTGAGCCCGCGCCTTTCGGTCGGCCAGATCATCGAGGAGGGCCTGCGCATCCAGAAGCCCGACCTCGACCCCGAGGCGCGCCGGGCCCGCATCGCCCAGGCGCTCGAGGAGGTGGGACTCGACCCGGCCGCGCACGATCGCTATCCGCACGAGTTCTCCGGCGGCCAGCGCCAGCGCATCGCCATCGCGCGGGCGATGGTTCTGGAGCCCAAATTCGTCATGCTGGACGAGCCGACGAGCGCCCTCGACCTCTCCGTGCAGGCGCAGATCGTCGATCTCCTGCGCGACCTGCAAAGGCGGCACAACCTCGCCTATCTCTTCATCAGCCACGACCTCAAGGTGGTGCGGGCGCTGGCCAATCACGTGATCGTCATGCGCCGCGGCGAGGTGGTGGAGGAGGGGCCGGCCCGGGAGATTTTCGCTCGTCCCAGAGAGGCCTACACCAAGGCGCTGCTGGCGGCCGCCTTCGAGCTCAAGGTCACCCACGCCGAGGCGGTCGCCACCTGAGTTGGCCACGTGAGGCTGCCACGGGCGGGCGTCGCCGTCACGGCGCCGGGGCGTCGAGACGCTTGATGCCGAGGAAGGCGGTGCCCGAGGCGGCGATGCGGGCGAGCGCGGCCTCGAGGGGCTCGCGCACCACGGCCATGTGGTGGGCGTTGGCGTGGAGCAGCAGGCCGTCGCCCAGGGCGATGCCCACATGGCCTTTCCAGAACAGGAGATCGCCCCGCCTGATCTCCGCCCCGTCCGCCGTCTCCGCGACGAGGGTGCCGAGGGCCTCCCACTGCATGTCGCTGTCCCGGGGCGCGGCGTGTCCCGCCGCCTGCAGCGCCGTCTGCACCAGGCCGGAGCAGTCGATGCCACGCCGCGTGCGCCCGCCCCAGAGATAGGGCGTGCCGAGAAAGCCTTCCGCGATGCTCACCGCGTCCGCCTGTGGCTCCGCCCCGATCGGGCGGACATGGCGGGCCGGCACGAAGCCTCCGGCGGGGCCGGCGAGGGCGAAAAAATCGCCGTTGCCCGCCTCGCCCAGCGCCTGAAGGCGCGCATTGAGCGGCAGGGCCATGAGCGGCGGCGTCTTGATGTCGGGGGCGGGAAAGACGAGGGTTTCGAGGGCGCTCACCCGGTGGGTCGGGGCGCTTTCCCGAGCGCCCAGGGCATCGAAGGGCAGATAGCCCACATAGCCATCGGTCGCGAGCTGCACCCAGGCCCAGCCCTCGCGCTCATCGAACAGCGTCACCTCCTCGCCGAACAGCGCTTCGCTCGCCAGCCGTGCATCGAAGCGCGACGCCGTGCGCAGCGGCGCAATGTCCGCCACCACGCGGCGCGGCTCGCCTGCAACGAAGCGCGGCGCATCGACAATGCCCCGGAGCGCCTCGGCGGCAAGGTCCTCCCGCCAGGCATGGCATCGCGGATCCGGCAGTCTCTTGCTCATTGCCCCAAAGCCTCACTCTGCGCGATAGCCTCACCCGTCCGCGGGCACTTTCTTTGTGCTCAAGTGCGTCTCTTGGCAAGCAGGCGGTCGCGAACGAGCTCGAACATGAGGCGCGCCGCCTGCGGCTCGCCCCCCTTGGGCCGGCCGGGCCGCGCATTCGGCACCCAGCCATAGATGTCGAAATGAATATAGCGGCCGGCCTTCTCCACGAAGCGGCGCAGGAAGAGCGCCGCCGTGATCGAGCCCGCGAACGGCCCGCCGGAGATGTGGTTCACATCGGCGATCTCGCTCTCCAGCAGCCGGTCGTAAGGGGGCCAGAGGGGCAAGCGCCAGACCGGGTCGCCAATGGCGATCCCCCGGGACTGCAGCGCCTCGGCGATTCTGTCGTCCTCGGTGTAGACGGGTGGCAGGTCCGGGCCAAGCGCCACGCGCGCCGCGCCCGTGAGGGTGGCGAAGCTCACCAGCGTGTCGGGCGCCTCCTCGTCGGCGAGCGCCAGGGCATCGGCGAGCACCAACCGGCCTTCCGCATCCGTATTGCCGATCTCGACGCTGAGGCCCTTGCGGCTCGCCAGCACGTCGCCGGGGCGGAAGGCGTTGCCGGATATGGCATTGTCCGCAGCGGGGATGAGGATGCGCAGCGCCACGTCGAGCCCTGCGCGCATGATCATGGCACCGAGCGCGAGGGCGCTGGCCGCGCCACCCATGTCCTTTTTCATGAGCGCCATGGCCTGGGACGGCTTGATGTCGAGGCCGCCCGTGTCGAAGCAGATGCCCTTGCCGACAAGGGTGAGCCGATGCGCCCGTCCCCGTCCCCTGCGCCGCCCGGACTGCCAGCGCATGTCGATCAGGCGCGGTGCCCGGTCGCTCGCGCGCCCCACGGCGTGGATGAGCGGAAAGTTCTCGTCCAGCAGGGCCTCGCCCGTGACCACCCGCATCTCGGCGCCCTCGGCCTCTGCGAGGCTGCGCGCTGCCGCCTCGAGCGCGCCGGGCCCCATGTCGTTCGCCGGCGTGTTGATGAGGTCGCGCCCGAGCCAGATGCTCTCGGCCGTGGCGAGGAGCGCATCGCGGTCCACACCGTCGGGAAGGCGCAGCCGCCGCGCCTTGGCGCCGTCATTCCTCTTGTAGCGGGAGAAGCGATAGGCCCCGAGCAGCCAGGCGAGGCTGGCGAGGAACGGGTCGTCGGGCCTGGTCTCGAAATGCCAGTCGCCGGGCGGGAGGAGGCGGGGCAGACGCCCGGCGATCAGCGGGTCGGGCGGCTCGGTGCGGCCGAGTCCCAGAACCGCACCGGCGATCGTCCCCCGCCGGCCGGGAAGAAGGGCGCATTTCCCGCTCGCGGCCGTCCATCCGGTCTCCTTCAGCCAGGCACGCTGGCTCCCCGCCAGTCCTTCGAGCCCGCCCGCACCACCACCGTTCTCGGGCCTTGCCAGCCATATCGGCCGTGTCTCGGTCTCGGCGCCTGCAGGCAGGAGCAGGTCGGCGGCCGAAAGGGGCTCTGAGGTGTCGGAGGCATTGCGCGAGGTCATGGACAGGCATCCGGGCTGGAGGCGATGATGGTGACGGTATAGAGGAGAAGCGGGTCGGCGGCATTCTTGGCAAAGCCGGGCCGGGAAAGCAATGCGGACAAGGCGGGAGGCGCGCAATGAGTGAGCCCCGATACCGGCTCGTGATCGGCAACAAGAACACCTCGTCCTGGTCCTTGCGGCCCTGGCTGCTCATGCGCCGCTTCCTCATCCCCTTCGAGGAGATCGCCATAGACCTGCGCGCACCGGACGTGAAGGAGGCGATCCTGGCGCATTCGCCATCCGGGCTCGTTCCGGCTCTGATCGTGGATGACGAGATGGTCGTCTGGGACAGCCTGGCGATTGCCGAATATCTGGCTGAGCACCATGCGGACCGGACCCTTTGGCCGGCGGGCGCCCATGCCCGCGCCATCGCCCGGTCGGTTTCGGCGGAGATGCATTCCGGCTTCGCGGCCCTGCGCCGGGAGATGCCCATGGATTTCGCGCGCATCAAGCCCGTGGAGCGGGCCGCCATCGGCGACGCCGTCGAGGCCGACATCCGGCGCATCGTCACCCTGTGGCGCTATTGCCGGCAGGAGTTCGGCATTGGCGGGCCGTTCCTGTTCGGCGACTACACCATCGCCGACACCATGTACGTGCCCGTCGCCTCGCGCTTTCGCACCTATGGCGTGGATCTCGCGGCCTTCGGCGACGACGGAACGGCGGCGGCCTATGTGGAGACGGTGCTCTCCATGCCCGAGATCGCCGACTGGCGCATGGCGGCCGAGGCCGAGGTCGCAGGGCAGACCGCCGAATAAAGATGGGCCCGGAGCCGTTATGGCTCCGGGCCCTCATATGTGGACCAGGCCCCGCTCCTGATCCGACACCCCGCTTTCGGATGCCTGTCGGCTCAGCTTGCCGACTTGATCTGCTCGAAGGTGCGGGTCGCCGCGGTGCTCCAGTGGTCGAGGGTCTCCTTGGCGACCTTCTGCGACAGCTCCACGAACTCGCGGGTCTGCTCGCTCAAGGTCGCGACCTGGGTCTGCACGAAGTCGGACTGCACCTTCGCGATCTCGGGCAGGGTCTTGGCGTGGGCCACGGCCTCGGCCGCCTCGAAGGCCGCGCGGGTGTTCACCTCGGCATTGGTGAGCACCTTCTCGCCGAGCGCCTTGGCGCCGCGCTGCGCCACCTCGGCCACGGCCTCGAACGCCTTGCCGGCATCCTTGGCGACCGCCGTTGCCTTGGCATAGGCCTCGCGGGTCTTGGCCAGGCCGTCCTCGGCGATGGCCTGCACGTTCTCCGGGATGCGCACGTCCTGCGCCGCCTGGATGAACTCTTCGGTCTGTTTGGTGAAATGGTCGTTCATGGCTCTCGTCCTTGTCGATCGATTGAACTGGAATTGGCTGTCCGAGCTGTGCGTGACAGGCCCGAGGGGCGTGGTCTGCCGCCTGCGAGCCTGATGCGGGCCTCCTCGCGCGGTGCCGCCGCACCCCTGTGTCAAAGCCTGCATCCCTAATTTAGCTTGTTTTCGCTGCGGTGCAATAGAAAATTGTGCACTGCAATAACTGCGGCGCACAAAATTGCCGTGGCAGGGTGTCGCACACCCTCGGGCCGCGTAGCGGACGGGGGGTTGTCGTGTGCCGGCGGGCCGCCAGGCTCCGCGTCCGCACCCCAGGGCAATCGCTCGAAAGACGTCAGCGTACGCATGAACTCCCGAGGCGCATTGCGTGCACGCACTGATAGCGCAATCGCTGCGCTCCTTCACATCATCACCCTGCCCGGGCTTGACCCGGGGATCGGACCGGGTGATCCAGGGCGGCAAGCTCGGAGGTTGCGGCCCTGGATCGCCGGGCTTGACCCACTGCTGTCCGGTTGAATTTTCTGGACATGGCGCATGGCATTGATTCTAACCCGGTTCCAGATGTTTCGCGCATTTGGGACACGGATCGGAGGACAATGCCATGCGCCATCGAAATAGCGTATTTCACGGCCTGACCAAGCATATTCCGTGAGCCGCCTTTGCCAGGAATGTGGACAAGCACCAGGCCGACAAGCGAGCGCGCTCCTTCTTCGCCAAGGACCATCTGCTCATGCTCCTGTTCGGTGAGCTCTCCGGCGCCCGGAGCCAGAGGGCGATCGAGGCCGGGCTCGCCAGCCATGCGAGCCGGCTCTACCATCTGGGCACGAGCCCTGTCCCGCGCACCACGCTTGCCGACGCCAACGCCAGGCGCCCATGGCAGCTCTTCGCCGATCTCTTCCAGGACATGCTCCCCATGGCCACGCGCGGCGTGCGGAGAAAAATGGCCCACGCCACG
This sequence comes from Methyloligella sp., assembly GCA_027058255.1. Classification (GTDB taxonomy): domain Bacteria; phylum Pseudomonadota; class Alphaproteobacteria; order Rhizobiales; family JALUTE01; genus JALUTE01. Next base: position 9,151 of record JALUTE010000149.1, read on the forward strand.
CGCCTGCTCGATTCCACCAAGATCAAGTTGTCGCCATTGAGCGAGGGCTGGGCGCGCTTCAGCGAGAACCATGTCGCGGCCAAGCGGCCCATGTCCTCGACAGCGGCCAGACGCTGCCCGTCATGGCGCTGGTGACGGCCGACAACGTCAACGACATCACCGTCGCCAAAGACCTCGAGATTGCCCCCGGCGCGACCTATGTCTTTGATTTGGCGTATTATGATTACGCTTGGTGGGCCGAGCTCGACGCCGCCGGCTGCCGCTTCGTCACACGACTGAAGCGGTCCACCGAGATCGCCGTCGAATGCGAGCATGCAGTGGCAGAGGGCTCTCATATTCTCTCCGACCGCATTGGCCGGCTGCCCGAGCGTCAGGCGCGATCGCGGCGCAATCCGCTCGTCAAGCCCGCGCGTGAGATCGCCGTGCGCATCTCCAGCGGCAAGACGATCCGCCTGGTGACCAACGATCTCGATGCGCCGGCCGAGGAGATCGCACAGCTGTACAAGGAGCGCTGGCAGATCGAGCTCGTCTTTAAGTGGATCAAGCAGAACCTCGAAATCGGGCACTTCCTCGGCGCCTCGGAGAACGCAGTGCGGATCCAGCTTTTCGCCGCGCTCATTGCCTATCTGCTGCTCCATCTCGCCTATCTCGACCAAAAGGGCGCCATTCAGAGGCTCTCGGCTTTCGCCCATCGGGTTCGCCTCAACCTCATGCATCGCCGCCCCATCCACAGCCTGCATGCCCCGCCCGAGCCCGCTCCTCGAGACCCGCGCCAAATGCCTCTGGAGCTCCCCTCATGATAAACCGGACAGCAGTGGGTCACGCCGGGTGATGACTTGGAGCGGGAACACGGGAAACAGCGCGAAAGAACGTCCGTCGCGCAAAGGACGCTCCAAACTGAGACACGACCGTCTCGGCGGACCTGGTGCTGCCGCCCGCCTTCGCGTCAGTCGCTCTCGTCGGGCAGAAGGCCGCGCTGGTAGCGGCGCATTTTCTCCACATAGACCTCGGCGGAGCGCCGCAGCCCCGCGGCCTCCTCATCGGTGATGGCGCGGTTGACCCGTCCCGGCATGCCGATCACCAGGGAGCGGGGCGGGATCACCTTGCCTTCGGGGATGAGCGCCCCTGCGCCGATGACGCTCTCGGCGCCGATGGTGCAGCCATTGAGCAGCACGGCGCCGATGCCGACCAGGCAATGATCGGCGATGCTGCAGCCGTGCAGCACCGCCCGGTGGCCGATGGTGCATCCCTCGCCGATGGTCAGCGGATAGCCGGGATCGGTATGCAGCACGCAGCCATCCTGGACATTGGAGCCTGCGCCGACCGTGATCAGCTCGTTGTCGCCGCGCAGCACGGCGCCGAACCACACGCTCGCATCCGCCTCCAGGCGCACCTTGCCGACGACCACCGCGCCCGGCGCGATCCAGAAGCGATCATCCTCGGGAACCGTGGCCCTTGTGCCGTCGAGCGCGTACCGCATGGCCAACACCCCGCGAGCCTGTGAGGGTCAAGCCCCCATCTCTTCCAGGTCCATCTCGAGAATCGACATCTCGAAATGATAGGACAGCTCCTCGTCCTCGTCATCGCGAAAGATGACGCCGATGAACTCGTTGCCGATATAGACCTCCGCGGAATCGTCCTTCTTGGGGCGCCCGCGCACCTCGATCGTATCGAGGCGGAACGTCTTTCTGAGGTAGGTCTGCACGCGGGCGATCTCGTCCTGGGTCACGATTTGTCGCTCTCCTGTGAGGTCTCGGAGGCCGGCACATCGCCGGTGAGCATCTGGTCCATGGCGCGCGAGGGCTCGGCGCAGCCGGCCGGGCCGATGACCTTGGCGGGCACGCCGGCGACGGTGGTGTTCTCCGGCACGTCCTTGAGCACCACGCTTCCGGCGGCGATGCGGGCGCAGCAGCCGATGCGGATATTGCCGAGAATCTTGGCACCCGCGCCGATCATCACGCTGTGCCCGATCTTCGGGTGGCGCTCGCCGCATTCCTTGCCCGAGCCGCCCAGCGTCACGCCGTGCAGGATCGACGTGTTGTCCCCCACCGATGCGGTCTCGCCGATGACGACGCCGGTGGCGTGGTCAATCATGATGCCCTGGCCGATCCGCGCCGCCGGGTGAATGTCCACCCCGAAGATGCGCGAGCTCTGGCTCTGCAGATAGAGCGCGAAATCGCGCCGCCCCTGGCCCCAGAGCGCATGGGCGAAGCGATGGGTCTCCAGCGCGTGGAAGCCCTTGAAGTAGAGCAGGGGCTCTATCAGCCGGTTGCAGGCCGGATCGCGATCGAGCACCGCCGAAATGTCGGCCCGGATGGCACCGGCGATATCGGGCTCGGCATCGAGCATCTCGCTGAAGGTCTGCAGGATGAGCCCGGCATCCACGTCGGAATGCTTGAGCCGTTGGGCGAGGCGGTGGCTGACCGCGTCCTCGAGGGCGTTGTGGTTGAGAATGGTCGCGAAGATGAAGCTGGCGAGCGCGGGCTCGCGCCTGGCCGCATCCTCTGCCTCTTCCCGCACGCGCGTCCAGACCGGATCGCAACTCGCAATGCCCGCCGGGTGCGGGACGTTGGAGCGATGTATCATGGGAACTCCTTCCTGGCTGTCGGCGCGAGGCTCCAGATGCGGACTGCGCAAACGGCCATCATGTTATTCGAGGTAATCCCCGACAAAGCGCGTGTCAACGATTCCCCGCTGCCCGCATGGCGGCTCACGCGGGCTTGGCCTGGTGCGCAGTCTGCGTTTGCCGACGCTCCGTCCGGCGTTTCATCCCAATGCCCGCGGCTCAGCGGCGCGCGCCCAGGGCGGCATTGCGGCTTGCCGCATAGGCGGCCATGAGGGCATCGAAGAGCTGGCGTGCCGATCGTCTGTAGCCCGCGGTGGTGAGATGGACATGATCCGCCCTGGCCAGGCGCGGCTGGGCGTGGACCCAGGCGTGGATGGCGCAGGGCCCGCCCATGGCGGCCGACCAGTCCCAATACCACGCGCCGGCATTGCGCGCGACCGCCTCCAGGGCGCTGCGTACGCCGCCGAGGCCGGGAGGCGGATGCCAGCGGGCAAGGCGCGGATCGCGCTCTGCCAGCCGCTTGGCATAGCTGCGGCGCTCCTCGGTGCTGAGGGCCCGGCAGGGCGTTGCGGCGGACCGCAGGGCATGAGCGGGAAGGCGCGCGCCATCGGGCGGCCCGATGATCAGAAAGGACGCCTCGGGCGCGAGATTCGCAAGGCGGGTGACGATGGCGGAGACCCGCCTGGCGTAGCTCTCCAGCGCCAGATTGTCGTCGAACCCCTCGATGGTGCCGAAGCCGAGGACGACGAGGTCCGGCCTGAGGCGCCTCAGATCGCTGGCGAGGAGCCAGTCGTCCAGGCGCTCGAGGACCGTGAACCGCGCCCTGGGCAGGCCAAGGGAAACGTAATGCACGCCGGGCCGGTTGCGCCCCACCGCCCAGGAGGCGAGCGTGACCGGCCCCCCGCCCGCCGGTGAGAGGGTGACGCTGCGCCCCGGCACGGCGAGGCGCACCGACCGGATGGCGATATCGGGCGCGGCGGTTTTCACCAAGCGCTGCGTGCCCTCGACGGCAATGCGCGCCGCGCCCGCCCCGGGGCCGGTGATGAAGGAGAGCTCGGCCCAGTCGAACGTGCTTTCGGTAAGGGCGAGGCCCATCCGGGCGCTTGCAGAGGCGGCGCGGGCGCGGGCGAGCGAAAGGCCGTAAGGCCCCTTGTCCCCCTCGAGCGCGGTGGAGACGGACCAGGGCCCCTCGAGGGAGAAACGGATGCCGCGCGCCCGGTAGCGGCGAAAGACGCCGGCGGGCATCATCATGCCGCGGCCGGCATCGCCGAATCGCGCCTGGAACAGCGCTCGCAACTCGCCCGAGAAATTGTCGCGCGCAATATGGCTGTCGCCCAGATGGAGGATGGTGACCGGGCGCGCCCGCTGGCCCGCCTCGAGCGCCCGGAGCGCAGCGAAGAACGATTCCAGCGGCGCGCGGCCGTTGGGCAGGGATGGGGATGGGACCGGCGCGGCGCTGGCGATGGGCGCGCGGCGTGCGACGACCGGCGGGGCGGTGCCTCGGAAGGAGGTGGGAAAGAAGGCGCTGTCGGCGAGAACCTGCTCGGCTCGGGCGCCCTCGCGCGGTGCCGCGGAAAGCACGGTGCGTCCTTCGCCCTTGGGGCGGGCGGCGATGGGCAGGCGATCCTGCTTGGCCGAGCGATTGACCGTCTGCTCGCCCGCTTTCCCCCAAAACCCCTCGGGCAGGCAGCCGCCAAGAAGCAGGCCGGCGGCGAGGACGAGGACCCAGCGCGCCGCGCGGTGTGCTCCCCCGCCCCCCCTCTCGATGCCGCCCGGAGAACCCGATTCACACATGAGACGCATGACACTCCCGTTTCGCTCGTCGGCCGTGGACGCCCTCATCCTGCGGGGCTTGCGAGCCGTCTCGGCCAGCGGAAGTCGTCGGCGCGACCGGGCTTTGGCGGCAGGGCCTCGCCTTTTACGAGGACCTTGTAATAGGGCATCTGCGTGAGCGGCACCGCGCCCTTGCGCTGCCCCCGCGTCACGGCGCCCACTGGCGAAATCGAGCTCAAGGCGGTCAAGCCGCCATCGAGATCCCCGAGCACCGAGCGCCCGACCATGGTGGGCAGGCCCGTGCTGCCCCGGCGCATGACATGCGCCATCACCGCAGCCGGTATGGTGGGTCTGAGGATGGGAATGGTGACCGGCACCTTCTTGCCCGAGGCATTGGGCAGCTCGAGGGTGATGCGCGAATGCTCCGCTTTGCGCTCGAGGCTCTCGCCGCCGCGCCGGCCCTTGGCGCTCTTTGCGTCTCCGGAACCCTCCCGGCCGGCGCGCAACGCTTCCCGGCTGCGGCGGATGCGTGCCTGCTCCTCCTCGCTGCCGGCCAGCGGCACGTTCTGCTCCGCCTTGGCCAGCGCCAGGTCGCGGCGGATCTCGCGCTCGACGAAATGAGCGAGCTTGCGCTCGCCCGCCGGCGTGAAATGCACCCCGTCCTTGGCCCTGAGGCGCCGGATCTTGCCGGCGAGATCGGGGCCGAACGGGTCATACTGGCCCGAGGGGTCGGTGAAACCGGTCCAGGTGTCGACGAATTTGATGCCGTTCACATAGGCGCGCTCGCGAACCACCTCGTTGATCATCTGCATGTCGCGATTCGCCTTCGGGCTCTTCATGATGGGCAGGCCGACCCAGTAGATGGCGGCCCCCTCGCGCTTCAGCACTCTGATAAAACGATCGACCCGGCGTCCGTATTCCGCCTGCCATTTGTCCGAGCCCAATCGGTATGCGCGCCCGCCGGCATAGATGGTGCGCCGATCGGCGGTGCCGAACAGCACCACGGCGATATGCACGGTCTCGTTGCGCGTCACCGCCTCGACGGCCTTCTGCCAGTCATAGATGTCCGGGCGCACGAGGCCGGTGCCGGGACGGGACTTGCGATGAACCTTGATCCGGGGCTGTTTGCGAAACGCCTGAACGAGGCCGCTCGCCAGCGCGTCGGCGAGGGAATCGCCGAAGACATGGACGTTGTAAACGTCGTTCTCGGGAAATGGGGTGACATAGCTGCGCGTCACGCGCTTGCCCTCGGCCGCGCGCACGGGCTGGGGAAGCGCAAGCAACAGTGCGAGCACGGCGGCGAGGGCCAAAGCCGGGACGGTTGTGGGCGTTCGACCGAGCATCTGTTCCAACACATGTGTCGCAGCACTGCCGGGCGAGAGTGTCCGCATGGCCCTGTTCATGTTCTCCCAACGCGCGCCTGCCCGGGCGAGGCGGTTCCGGATGGCGAAGACGTGCCTGCGCGAACCTTGCCCACCGCCGTTGCGAAAGGGCGAACGAACGGCGTGGCGCGATGATCGTCTGTCATGCTGCGCCGTCGGTATCCCTCTCCGGCGCCCCCGTGATCCATTGCGGCGGCAGTGTTTCACAGCCCGCTCGGGCCATCAATTCGCCTTCAGGACGAGCGCCGCAAATCCTCCAGCAGGGCCCGTGAGGGCCAGCAGTCGCGCCGCATGCCCCGCGCCTTCTGATAGCGCCCGATGCCCGAGCGGGCTGTGAAACACTGCCGCCGCAATGGATCACGGGGGCGCCGGAGAGGGATACCGACGGCGCAGCATGACAGACGATCATCGCGCCACGCCGTTCGTTCGCCCTTTCGCAACGGCGG
>JALUTE010000150.1 GCA_027058255.1 Methyloligella sp.
TCACTGAAGTCGGCGGCCGGCGGATTCTTCAAAAACCATACGGGGAACAGCTCCCGCGGATTTGTTAGGAAAGCATCAAAATGGGCAGAGCGTACAGCTCGCCCCTTGTGTGAATTGGAGGGCAAGCGAAGTGGTTTGTCCAGACCGGATGCGCCAACGCGACGGCAGGTCGCACGACCATTGCCGTCCCTGAAGCCAGAGAAGCCGGAGCGGGCTGCTCCGGCGGCCGGGGTGCGCGCACCCGCGCGCATCAGCACCGTACAAGACTCTAACGAAGGGGGTTGATCATGGCGAGGATCGTGATTGATCCGGTGACGCGGATTGAAGGCCACTTGAAGATTGAGGCTGTCACGGAGAACGGAGTGGTCAAGGAGGCGCGGTGCTCGGGAACGATGTTCCGGGGCCTGGAGGTGATCCTGCGGGGGCGGGACCCGCGCGACGCTCAGCGGATCACGCAGCGCATCTGTGGGGTTTGCCCGACCGCCCACTCCATTGCCTCAACGCTCGCCCTGGACGATGCTTTCGGCATCTCCGGGCAGATTCCCGACAATGGCCGGCTGATCCGCAACTTGATCTTCGGTGCGAATTACATTCAGTCGCACATTCTGCACTTCTACCACTTGGCGGCGTTGGACTACGTGGACGTGGCGGCTGCGGCCGGCTACGACGGACCGGACCCTCGTCTGCGACAAGTCGCTCAGTTTATCGCTCGCGGATCACTCGCCCCCTTCATTCCTCGCTACGAGGGGGACTACCGGCTCTCACCGGAAGTGAACCGGGCCGCCACATCGCACTACGTCGAAGCGCTGGATCGGCGTCGTGAGGCTCAAGAGATGCTCGCCATCTTCGGCGGCAAAATGCCGCACAACATGGGGGTTTTCCCGGGCGGTGCCGTCGAGAAAGTAACGGTGGACAAGATCGCGGAGTTCCGTTGGCGGTTGGAGCGACTGCGGGACTTCATTGATAACGTTTACATCCCTGACGTGCTGGCGGTGGCGAAAGTCTATCAAGATTACTTCGAGATCGGTCGGGGCTGTCAGCGGTACCTGGCTTACGGGAACTGGGATCTGAACAGCGATCCCGATCTGCTGAAACGGAAACGTCTGCAGCCTCACGGGACGGTCGACGGCAAAACCCTGAAGTACCAGCCGTTGGACCCGTCGCGGATCACCGAACAGGTAAAGCACTCGTGGTACAAGAGCAGCTCGGACCTGCCTCCCAGCCGAGGTGAAACGGTAGCCGATCCGAAGAAGCCCGGAGCCTATTCCTTCTTGAAAGCGCCTCGCTATGGCGGCGAAGTCTACGAAGTCGGGCCGTTAGCACGCGTCTTGGTGGCTTACGTGAAGGGCGATGCGAAGATCAAGGCGTTGGTCGACAGCGTACTGAGCGAACTGAAGGCCAAGGTTCCGGCTCTCTTTTCCGTGCTGGGGCGGCACGCGGCCCGCGCCGTCGAGTGCAAGGTGGTGGCTGACGCAATGGCCGACTGGGTCCTGCAGCTTAAGCCGGGTGAGCCGAGTTGCGCGACCTATGAGCTGCCCGAAAGCGGAAGCGGCATGGGGCTGACCGAAGGGCCTCGCGGGGCTTTGGGCCACTGGATTGA
>JALUTE010000151.1 GCA_027058255.1 Methyloligella sp.
CATCTTGTTGTAGGCGACGCGGGCGCCCGCAGCATCGACATCGAAGGAGTAGGCGTCCTTCATGTAGAACTCGCGCCCGCGCATGACGCCGAAGCGCGGCCGCACCTCGTCGCGGAACTTCCACTGAATGTGGTAGAGATTGCGCGGCAGATCCTTGTAGGACTTGACGCTGTCGCGGAAGATCTGGGTGATCAGCTCCTCGTTCGTCGGGCCGAACAGCATCTCCCGGTCGTGCCGGTCGGTGATGCGGAGCATCTCCTTTCCATAGTCGTCATAGCGCCCGCTCTCGCGCCAGATGTCCGCCGACTGAATGGTCGGCATCAGCATCTCGATGGCGCCCGCCCGGTCCTGCTCCTCGCGCACGATCTGCTCGATCTTCCTGAGAACGCGAAAGCCGAGCGGCAGCCAGGAATAGATGCCCGCGGCGGACTGGCGGATCATGCCAGCCCGCAGCATGAGCCGGTGCGAGACGATCTCCGCCTCCTTCGGCGTGTCGCGCAGAATGGGCAGGAAATACTGGCTGAGGCGCATGGCGCAGGTCACCCGATGCGGCGGCGGTCCGGAATGCGAATCGAGGCAGGGATGGCCCGTGGGGCCCCTCGTCCTGCGCCGCTCATAGCGAGTTTGCCCCCCCCGCGCAATCCCGCCTTGTGCCACGACCCCCGCACCCGGGGCGCAGGGCCGGAGCACGCAATTTTCATTATGCGCCAGAAGAGAGATGACAGAGTGTCGCGCTTTGATTATGGTAGGGGCGCTCAGCACGAAGGGCTGGCGCCGGTGATGGAGTGGGTGATGCGCATGACGTGTTCCGGCACAGGCCCAAGTCTGGGGAGGATCGTCGCAGAAAACCACCATCCCGCTCATCGTTGAGTGCGTCGAAGCACCGGGCGCGGCCGAAGACCCGCACCGCGTGCCTTCGTCTCGGCGGGATGGGATGACGAGAAGATGGCAAGGCCCTCGCGGCCTTGCTTTTTTGTCTCGCGCTGAATGGGCGCCCCGCATCGGTCTGCAAGAGAAGGCCCTTGCCGCGCAGGCCCACCGGAACGCAGCCCTGCTCCCCGTTGAAACCGCGCCGCGGACCGGATCGCCCATCCGCCGGCCCTGTTCAGTCTTCGCGGTCGGCCTTGCGTTCGAGATAGCGGGCCCACAGATCGGGCCGGCGGGCGCGGGTGAGCGCCTCGGCCTGTGCCCGCCGCCAGGCGGCGATGCGGCCATGATCGCCCGAGCGCAGAACCTCCGGGATGGTCCGCCCTTCCCATTCGGCGGGCTGGGTATATTGCGGATATTCCAGAAGCCCCTGCTCGAAGCTCTCCTCCTCCGCCGACTGGGCCTTGCCGATGACCCCGGGCAGAAGCCGCACACAGGCGTCGATCAGCGCCATGGCGGCGATCTCGCCGCCCGAGAGAATGAAATCGCCGATCGAGACCTCCTCGAGCCCGCGCGCCTCGATCACCCGCTCGTCCACTCCCTCGAAGCGCCCGCACAGGAGCAGAACACCCGTGCCGCGGGCGAGATCCCGCACCCGTGCCTGGGTCAGCGGGCGCCCGCGCGGCGAGAGATAGAGGGCGGGCGCCGCGGGATTGCGCGGGCGGGCATGGTCGATGGCCGCCGCGATCACGTCCGCGCGCATGACCATGCCGGGCCCGCCGCCCGCAGGCGAGCCGTCCACGGTCAGGTGCCGATCGGTGGCGAAGCGGCGGATGTCGGTGGCCTCGAGCGCCCAGAGCCCCTTCTCCAGCGCCCGCCCCGCCAGCGAGGCGCCGAGGGGACCTGGAAACACCTCCGGCAGGATGGTGAGCACGCGCGCGGTCCAGGGCGCATCCTTGCTGCGTCGTCTCGCCATGGTCGGGCCTCGTCAGCGCTCGTCAGCGGTCGGTCATCGGCGGTCTGCGGTGGCAGGTGTCGGATGGGCGGTCGCGGCTCGGCGGTCACCGTTCGGCGGTCAACGTGTGGTGAGCTTGAGCTCGATCCGCCGGTTGCGCCGCAGCGCCTCCTCCGACGTGCCGGGATCGAGGGGCTGGAACTCGCCGAAGCCCGCCGCCATGAGATGGCGCGGCGAGACGCCCTGGCCGATGAGATAGCGCACCACCGAGATGGCGCGGGCGGTGGAAAGCTCCCAGTTGGAGGGAAACTCCGGCGTCGAGATCGGGCGCACATCGGTGTGGCCATCGACCCGCAGCACCCAGTTGATCTCCTTCGGAATCTCCCGCTCCAGCTCCTTGATGGCCTTGGCGAGATGGTTCAGCGTCTCGACGCCCTCGGGGTTGAACGCCGCCGAGCCCGAGGGGAAGAGCACCTCGGCCTGGAAAACGAACCGGTCGCCGACGATGCGGATGTCCTTGCGCCCCTTGAGCAGCTCCCGCAGCCGGCCGAAGAAGTCCGAACGGTAGCGCGAGAGCTCCTGCACCTTGCGGGCGAGCGCCACATTCAGCCGGCGGCCGAGATCGGCGATGCGCGCCTTGCTCTCCTTGTCCTTGCGCTCCGAGGCCTCGAGCGCGCTCTCCAGCGCCGCGATCTGCCGGCGCAGCGCCAGGAGCTGCTGGTTGAGAAGCTCCACCTGCGCCAGCGCCTTCGCCGAGATTTGCTGCTGCTCCGAGAGCTTGCCCTCGAGCTCGCCGATACGGGCCGCTGCGGATTTGGCCTTCTCGGAGCCTGCGCCGATGAGGCCCTGCAGGCGCGCATTCTTGGATTTCTCCAGCGCGAGCGAGGCGGTGAGCGCGGCCAGCTCCTCCTGGAGAGAGGCCTTCTTGCCCTTCTCCAGCGCCAGCATCTCGGTGAGGGAGGAGATCTGGCGCATCAGCCGCTTGAGGGCGGTGTCCTTGCCACTCGCCTCCTGGGTGACGAAATATTGCGAGACCATGAACATGGAGAGCAGAAAGGTGAGCACCAGCAGGAGCGTGGCCATGGCATCGACGAAGCCCGGCCAGAAATCGCCCGAGAACCGCCTGCTGCGTGAGCGCACATAGGCCATGACGCCCTCCTAGCGCCGCGCCCGGGCATTGCCGGAGATCTCGCGCAGCACCGCGGCGAGCTCCGATTGCTGGGCCGCCTGCTCGTCGACCCACTCGCGCACCACCTTCTGCTCGGCCCGCATCTGCCGCACCAGCTTCTCGATCCCCTTGGCCAGCTCCTTGATGGCCTCGTCCGTTCCCTTGTCGGAGCGCCCGGTCTGCATCTTCTCGCCGAGATCGACAATGGCGCGCTGCATGTCCACGAGCGCAAAGCGCACCTGCGAGGTGAGCGCCGGGGCCGTGGCCGAGCCCACCTCGGTGATGGCAGCGAGCCACTCCTCCAGCTCGTTGTAGAACCGGTTCTGCGCCTGCCCGGCCTGGAGATCGAGAAAGCCCAGCACGAGCGAGCCCGCCAGACCGAAGAGCGAGGACGAGAAGGCCGTGCCCATGCCCTTGAGCGGCGCGGCGAGGCCGGCCTTGAGCTCCTCGAAGACCACGAGGCTGTCCGCGCCGCTGGTATCGAGGGCGCTGATCGTCTTGCCGATGGAGCCGATGGTCTGCAGGAGCCCCCAGAAGGTGCCGAGCAGGCCGAGGAAGATCAGGAGGCCGATCAGATAGCGCGACGTGTCACGGGCCTCGTCGAGCCGCGAGCCGATCGAATCCATGATGGTGCGCATGGTGACCGTCGGCAGCGAGAGCTGGCCGCGCCGCTCGCCCAGCATGTTGGCCATGGGCGCCAGCAGCGCGGGCCGGTGCTCCAGCGCGATGCCGGGATCGGCGATCCGGAATCCGTTCACCCAGCGGATCTCGGGAAAAAGCCGCACCACCTGCCGGAAGGCATAGAGAATGCCGATGGCGAGCGTACCAATGATCAGGCCATTGAGCCCCGGATTGGCCATGAAGGCATTGAACGCCTGCTGATAGAGGGTGGCGGCCAGAAAGCCGATCAGAACCAGGAATATGAGCATCCGCCACAGATAGACCGTAGGCCGGGTCAGCGTTCTGTGGGCCGTTGGGGTGTCCAGCTCCGTCGCGTCGTATTTCGCCATCTCGTGCCTCGCGGGAGACCTCCGCCGGAGATTAGCGGATTCACATGCTCTCGTGTCTCACATTCGACCGGCTTTTGCGACCCCTCTCGTGACGAGGGAACCCTGATCGAGGCAGGCTGCCGAACCGCCGTGCGAATGCGCATGCGCATGGGTGAGACACGCGCTCAGGCTCGTTTAGCCCGACAAACAGGCAACTTCATGCCCGATCGTCGACTCTCCTACGACATTGCACGTTCCGTTCCAACCGATGCGAGGCCATGGCGTCACGCCGCTGCGGCCGAACGGGTCACCAGGGCGCAGAGGCCCTTGTGCACATGGCTGTTGCCGACAATGATCTCGCCGGTCTCGAGCATGCGCTGGCCGCCATCGGCATCGGTGACGATTGCGCCGGCCTCGCGCGCGATCACGATGCCGGCGGCCATGTCCCAGGGCAGGATGCCGCGCTCCCAATAGCCATCGAAGCGCCCCGCCGCGACCCAGGCGAGATCGACGGCGGCCGAGCCGAACCGGCGCACGCCCGCCACCTCGCCCATGATGGTGCGGCACTCGGCCAGAAAGCGCTCATGGCCCGGCCGGCCGCGATGGGGAATGCCGGTGACGATGACGCTGTCGGCAAGGCTCGTGCGCGCCGCCACCCGGATGCGCCGGTCATTGAGGAAGGCGCCCTTGCCCTTCTCGGCCGTGTACATCTCGTCCATCACCGGATTGTAGATGACCCCCGCCACCAGCTTGCCCTCGCGCTCGAGGCCGATGGAGATGGCGAAGATCGGGATCGAGTGCAGGAAATTCGTGGTCCCGTCGAGCGGGTCCACGATCCAGCGATGGGTGGCGTCGGCGCCTTCGACGACGCCGCGCTCCTCCATGAGGAAGCCATAGCCCGGCCGGGCGCGGGCAAGCTCGTCGTGGATGATCTGCTCGGCGCGGTGATCGGCGGCGGAGACGAAGTTCGCTGGCCCCTTGATGGAAACCTGCAACTGCTCCACCTCGCCGAAATCGCGCGCGAGGCTGCGGCCGGCCTTGCGCGCGGCACGCATCATGACGTGGATGAGGGCGGAAGCAGGCATGATGAATGGATTCCTTGGCATATGCGCCGGACGAACGGGCATCGCTCGGCGGAACAGCATCGCTTGGCGGAACATATGTCACGGGCGCGCCCGTCATGGAACCTCTATCGTGCAACGCGCGGCCCTCTGTCGCCGGGCAAGGGCACGCGCAACGCGCCCCGACACCGAATCGGTTTACAATTGCGCGATGTGCTCCATTCACCGTTATGTGTCGGCTCGTTGACCCATGCGCTATCCGCCCCATCTCCTGGACGAGATCCGCGCCCGGCTGCCCGTCAGCCAGGTGGTGGCGCGGCGCGTGGTCTGGGACCGGCGCAAATCCCAGCCCGCCCGCGGCGACTGGTGGGCCTGCTGCCCCTTTCACGAGGAGAAGACCCCCTCCTTCCATGCCGACGACCGGCGCGGGCGCTATCATTGTTTCGGCTGCAAGGCCTCGGGAGAA
>JALUTE010000152.1 GCA_027058255.1 Methyloligella sp.
CTCCGCTGGAGGACTTCAGCGCGGTGATCGCCGGCGGCCGGATCAAGTTCTGATCCAACGCTTCGGCGACAACACGAACGAGACGAGGGAGCCGCTCCGGGAGACCGGGGCGGCTCTTTCATCAGAAACCTGAAACCAGAAGCCTGAAGCCAGAAGTGTCGGGGAGATGACGGGCGCCAATGTGCCAGACGATCAGGCCTATCGGGCGGCCGTATCCGTTGCGGAGCGCGACAAGGATCTGACCACTGTGGGTGAGCGCATCACCCCTCTCGAGGGCCGTGTGACGCTGCTCGCCTGGATGATCGGATTCAACCTGGCCGCGACCATGGCGGTGCTCTGGACGCTCATCAAATAGGGCTATAAATAGGGCTGCGGAAGGTCGAGGCTCGCTCCGACTTTCAGTCAGCGTCCCCTCCCCCTGGTGGGGAGGGACAGGGTGGGGGGATCCCAGAACGAGCGCGTTCGGCGCCGCTCGTCCAATTTGTCTCGTCCTGCGGCGTTCGCCTCGCCGCCGCCTGCGATCGTCGGCCTGCGGCCTCGTCCGTGACAACCAACCAGGGAGAGAAAGACCATGACCATCGCCGTGGGGGAGCGCCTGCCCGACGTCACCTTCAAGATCATGGGCGCGGAGGGGCCCGAGGACGTCACCACATCGGACGTCTTCGCCGGGAAAAAGGTCGCGCTGTTCGCCATCCCAGGCGCCTACACGCCCACATGCCACAACCAGCATCTTCCGGGCTTTCTGGCCAATCTCGAGGCGCTCCAGGCCAAGGGCGTGGATGATGTGGTTTGCACGGCCGTGAACGATGCCTTCGTCCTCGCCCAGTGGGCAAAGGATACAGGCGCCGAGGGCAAGATCCTCATGCTCGCCGACGGCAATGGCGAGTTCGCCCGCGCCATCGGCCTGGATGTGGACCTGTCGGCTGCCGGCCTCGGCGTGCGCTCCAGGCGCTATGCCATGATCGTGGATGATGGCGTCGTGCGGGTCCTCAATATCGAGGAGGCACCGGGCACGGCGGACCTTTCCAGCGCCGAGGCCCTTCTGTCGGCCCTTTGACCGCACACGCCCCGGCGCGGCGAGCCCCACAATCGGGCGGAGCCTTGCTCGGCCTCGCTATCCGGGTCCCCTCCCCCTTGGTGGGGAGCATCTGTGTTTGAGGTCAAGCACATTATGGAGCCTTGCATCATTCCGCTCTCCCAGGCCAGGGGCGCGACGCCGGCGAGCTTGGCGATGCGCTTGGCCGAGACGCGGCCAAGCTCGTCGAGCAGGGCGAGCAGGGTAACCGCCACCACCGGCCCGACGCCGGGAATGGAGCGCAGGATGGCATAGCGGACCGCGAGGCGCTCGTCGGCCTCGATGCGGCGCAGGATCTCCGCCTCGAGCCGCGCCACATGGTTCTCCACGGCGCGCAGGGCGTGGCCGAGATCACGCCTGAGAAAGGCGCACTGTGCGGCCCCTCTGCGGTTGGAGAGCGCCGTCACCTCCTCCTTGGCCGCGTGCCAGGCATTGACCAATTCCTGCAGCTCTTCCAGGGCCTTGGCGGGCGGCGCCTCGGCCTCGGGGCGCATGGCCTCGGCAAAGAGGGCGAGCACGCG
>JALUTE010000153.1 GCA_027058255.1 Methyloligella sp.
GGTGCGCGAAGTGAGGCATTCGAAATTCGGCGACAGGGGCCATCGCATGTCGGAATGTTCCGACAATTCGAAATGGTAGTCCACGATCCGGTCGCCGTCCGGATCGGCCGGTTCGCTCCAACGGAACGTGAAACGCGTGCCCTCCACGGTTTGCCCGTCCGGGGGAAAGACGGGACGGGCCGGAGCCGCGGGCGGATGCCACACCGTTCGCTCCAGCCACCGGTGGGTGATGCGCACCGCGTGCGGCTCCTCCGTCTCGTCCGTATAGAGAATCCGGTTGGTGCCAACCTCCAGCTCGGGCAGGCCGAGCGCCGAGGTCTGGATGTCGTGATCAAAGGCGATGTCGGCTACGACGACCTCGCCGCGCAACACCAGCTGCAGCCCGAACCGGTACATCGGTTTGCGGCGCGGCGAAAGGCGATCGTCGAGCACCGCGGCCAGCGCGTGCTCGCCGACCCCCGATGCTTGGGCCACCGCCTCCCACGCCTCGCCGTCAGACGACCATTCCCACCGGGCCGAAGCGCCGGGCGCCAGCGTCACCGTGGCATGGGCACGTCCGCCTACGAAGACATAGGGACTGGAAAAGCGCCAGCGCACCCGCGCCGAGCCGTCGGGCTCGGCCGTCCGGATCACGCCCGCCGCCGTATCGAACACGGCCTGTTCGATCAGCTCCGCTCCGTCTCGAGCCACCGGCTTCGACAGATCCGGCCGGTAGCGCCATTTGCCGTTTCGCAGCTTGTCGTAGGCCAGCGGTCCCCAGCCCTTCAACAGATCGCCCAGTCCGTCACGGAGTTTCTGCCCAGGCTTGACCGCCTGGCCCGCGGTGTACTGCTTGCCGATATGATCCCAACGCAGTTCGAGCGATTCGCCCGGGCGCAGCACCAGCTCCATGCGATGCCGGGTCGCCAGATCGAATTTCTTGCCGCGCGGGCCTTCGTAGCCGTACAGCGAGGCGGAGAACTCGTCGCGCCGGCGGCTGGGCGCTTGGGTGATCCCATAGGTGTGGGTGCGCTTCACCAGATCATGATCGCGCACGATGTCGGCGCCCGAGGCGATCGTGCGGTTGTCCCGCTCGAGGCAGATCACGTGCTCGTCGCTGTCCAGCATATGCCAGTCGTCATCATAGAATACCTCGCCCACCACGTGCCCCACGGGAAAGCCGCGGCGCGTTTCCAGCCCCGCGGCATGCCATAGATCGTTCAGCACAATCGCCTGATTGCCGCAGAGCGTGTAGCCATACACGTTCAGCACCTTGATCGCGTCGTTGCACTCTCCGTCCCAGGTGCAGGCGTGGAACCGGCGCCGGCGAATGAATTCCCAGATCGCGCGGGCCCGGTCGGCGGGCCGCACGAAGCCGCGCGTGGCTTCGGCAACCACATCTTCCAGGGTGCGCCAATTCCGCTTGCCGTTGACCACCAGCCACGGGTTGCGCACGTCCCGGTCGCCGATGTTCTCGATCCGCACCGATCGGTTGGGCTGCCAGCCCTGGTGGCCCGAGGCGTAGTCCACAGGCATGCGCGTAATCGTGCCGTCGACCGTGCCTCGGAATTCGATGCCGTATTAGTGCAGCCCGCTCGTCACCTCTTCCACAT
>JALUTE010000154.1 GCA_027058255.1 Methyloligella sp.
CTCGTGATGGAGCCGCTCTTGCAAGGCGCGGGCGGCATGCGCCTTTGCCGGCCGGACTTCGTGGCGGGCGTGGTCGCGCGCTGCCGGGCGGCGGGCATCCTCGTCATCTTCGACGAGATCGCGGTCGGCTTCGGGCGGCTCGGCACCCTCTTTGCCCATGCGCAGGCAGGCGTGACCCCGGACATCATCTGCCTCTCCAAGGGGCTGACGGCCGGCTACATGCCCATGTCGGTGACCATCGCGCGCGAGACGATCTTCGAGAGCTTTCTCGGCGAGGGGTTCGACCGCGCGCTCGCCCATGGCCACTCCTTCACGGCCAATCCGCTGGCCTGCGCCGTGGCGCTGCGCTCCCTCGCGCTCTTCGAGGAGGAGGGCACCTTCGCCGCCATCGCCCGAATCACCGCGCGTCACCGCGAGGCGCTCGCCACCCTCGCCCGCCACCCCCTGGTCAGCCGGCCGCGCATGCGCGGCACCGTGCTCGCCTTCGACCTTGCCGGCCGGGGCGAGGGGTACAAATCCGCCGACAGCGTCTTTCTCGAGCGCTTCTTCCTCGAGCGCGGGCTGAATATCCGTCCCCTCGGCGCCTGCGTCTACCTGATGCCGCCCTATTGCATCACCGATGCGGAGCTCGAGCGGGCCTATGCGGGGCTGCTCGACGGCCTCGATGCCCTGGCGGGCGAGCGCCGGCCATAGGGCCATGAAGCCGGCCATGGAGAATGTGCACCGTTGCCGCGCCGCCCTGGGTTGCGAAACGGGCTCTTGCGCGGGCAAGCCGGCGGGGGGTGAGGCGGCGGGGGCCGCGCGCAGGCGTGAGCGCGCCCGTTCCCTGCAAGGCGCGCAAGAGGCCGAGTCCCTCCTCGAAAACGGTCGTCTCGCGGCTTTCCAGGAAAACTCCCGGCAGATCGCCGGTCGCCGGGGCCGGCACGTCGATCCCCTCGCCGGCGAGTGCCGCGCGCCACTCGGCGAGGAAATCCGGCCCGATGGCCGAGTAGAGCAGCACCCCATGGGGGGCGAGAAGGCGGGCCAGGCGCGCGAGGCCCTGCGCGGGCGCGTCGAACCAGTGAACGGCGAGCGAGCTGGCGATGAGGTCGAAGGGGCCCTCGCGCGCCGCGGCCTCCGGCGCCTCGCCATCGAGCACGGCGAAGGTGAGCGCGCGCGCGCCGGCAAAACGCCGCTTCGCGGCCGCCAGCATGTCCGGGCAGATGTCGGTCACAAGAATCCGACCACCCTCCGGCCCGTAGCGGGCAAGCAGGTGGCGGGTAAAGAGCCCCGTGCCGGCGCCGATCTCGAGCACGCGTGGGCGCGCGAGAGACGGCAGATGCGCCGCCAGAGTGTCTGCAACGCGCCGTTGCAACGCCGCATGGCGATCATAGCGCGCCGCATGGCGGGCGAAGCGGTGCGCCATCAGCCGCTTGGTCCGCGACCCCCTGGCCGGGCCAGCCCCGCTGTCCGGGCCAGCCCCGCCGGCCGGTGCGCCCCCGCCGGCCGAGGTGGGACCACCGCCCGGCCGGGAACCGCCTGCGGGCCCGGCGCCATCGGCCGGGCCGGCCTCGCCGCCCGGCTCGGGCTCATCCGCCGGACTGGCCTTTG
>JALUTE010000155.1 GCA_027058255.1 Methyloligella sp.
TCCGACGAGCCGGGCGACGACGAGCGGCCCGAGCAGCGAGGCGCCCGCATGCGCCCGCCCCGCCTCCACGGAGGAGGCGGCATCGAGGCGGGACCGCAGCGGCGCCAGCACCGCCTCGGCATCGGGCCCCGCATAGACGATGGTGCCCCACGCCCGCCCGCCGCCGGCGATGGCGGGCCGGTCGAGCACCGCCTGGCCGACGGGGTCGAGATCGAGCCCGTCCGCCCAGACCAGCCGGCCGTCGATGCGAAGCCGCCAATGCTCCGCGAGCCCGCCGCCGCTCACCGTCTCGCCCATGGCGGTGCGGCCGAAGACCGTGCTCTCGCAGGCAATCAGCCGGCTCGAGGACGCCAGCTCCATGGCGATCCGCCGCTCCGCCCGCGCACGGTCGAAAAAGATGCACTCCTGGGCCAGCCACTCGCCCCGCGCCTCGGGGCCGAGATCGAGCCGCGTCTCGATAAGGGCCGGGCCGGCCTGCCCCCGGGCACGATAGAGGCGCTCGGCCGCCTGTCCGGTGACGGTTGCGCGCGTGCCCTCGCCCCAGCGCACCGTGCAAGCGAGCCGGTCGCCATCGGTGAGCCCGCCCGCCGTGTTGAGGAGCACGGCCTCCAGGGGCTGCGCCGCCGCCGACCCGCCGTCGGGGGAATCCTCTGCGTGCGTGCGCGGAAAGCGCGCCCGCAGCGCGCCCTGCTGATAGAGATCGGCGATAGCCGTTCCCGCCCCCTCGTCCTTGAAGGCAAGGCGCAGAGCGCCCACGGTGCGCTGCATGGCGGGCGCTGTCTCGCCCCTGGCTGGCGCCTTCGCCGTCCGCGCCCCGGCGCCCGCGAGCCTGTCAGACGGTGAGATGGCGGCGCACATCGGCCTCCTCCTCCAGCATGCGCGCCCGGTCCCCCGCCATGACGATCTCGCCCCGATCCATGACCGCGAAGAGATCCGCAAGGTCGCGCGCAAACTCGAAATACTGCTCCACGAGCACAATGGCCATCTCCCCCCGATCGCGCAGAAGCCCGATCACCGTCTCGATCTCCTTGATGATGGAGGGCTGAATGCCCTCCGTCGGCTCGTCGAGCACCAGGAGCCTGGGGCGCATGACGAGAGCGCGGGCGATGGCGAGCTGCTGCTGCTGCCCGCCGGAGAGATCGCCCCCGCGCCGCGAGAGCATGTCGCGAAGCACGGGAAAGAGGTCGAAAATCTCCTCGGGGATCGTGCGCTCGGCGCGCGGCAGGGCGGCAAAGCCGGTCTCGAGATTCTCCCGCACCGTCAGCAGCGGGAAGATGTCGCGGCCCTGGGGCACATAGCCGATGCCGGCGCGCGCCCGCTCGGCAGCCCCGAGGCGCGCGATGTCCTCGCCCTGCCAGAGGATCGCCCCGGCATTGATGGCATGCTGGCCGACAATGGCCCTGAGAAGGCTCGACTTGCCGACGCCATTGCGCCCGAGAAGGCATGTCACCTTGCCCGGCTGGCAGAGAATCGAGACCGAGCGCAGCACCCGCGCCGAGCCGAAAGAGAGGTCCACATTGCGCACGTCCAGCATGTCACCGCCCCAGATAGACCTCGATCACCCGCTCATCGGCGCTCACCTCG
>JALUTE010000156.1 GCA_027058255.1 Methyloligella sp.
CCACTCCTACGGCGCACTACACCTGGCTTGAGCGGGCACTCGAGCTCACAGGGCCCGGCGCACTGGACGACCTCGCCCGTGAGATCGCCGAAGCGCACACCCGGCCGCGACGCCTGCTGCTTCGTTTGCGGGTGCGCGGCACCGTCTCACTCGCCGAGGAGCGCACCCTACTTGCCGCGCGCGACCGCCTCGCCGCCCAGGTGCGCCATCTCGAATGGCGTGATGAGGCGCTTCGTATCGCCCCGGAAGGCGAGGCGCTCACAGAGCTTACAGGCGGCGGCGAAATCACCAAGGTCCTGGCGCGGCTCGAGGCGCGGCTCGCAAGTCTCGCCGATAGTGGAGAGAACGAGAGCAGCGGGGGGAGCGAGAGTAGCGGAGAAAACGGAAGCAACGTAGAGAGCGAAAGGACCGGGGGGAGCGAGAGGTCCGGGGAGATCGGGAACACCCGAGAGAGCGGGCATACCGAGAAGGACGCAAATGTCGAGATCGAAGAGCGAGAGGCGGTTGTGCGCGCTTTGCGCCTTCTTGCGGGCTACCTCAGCGAGGAGCAGGCGGGAGCCGGTGAGGAGAGGGCGGGAAGGGGGCGCAAAGAGGGAAGGGAGCCGGCGCCATGAAGCTCCGCGCCATCCGCCTCGCCGAGGTGCGGCGATTTGCAGAGCCCGTCGTCGTCGAGGGGCTCGGTGACGGCATCAATGTACTCGCCGCCCCCAACGAGGATGGCAAGACGACCATTTTCGAAGCCGTGCGCACCGTGCTCGGGGAGAAATACAGCGCCGGCGGCCAGAAAATAAGGCGGCTTGCCCCCTATGCCGGCGGCGCCCCCTTGATCGAGATCGACTTCGAGCTCGATGAGCGCCTCTATCGCCTGCGCAAGCGCTATCTGAAGGGCAAGGATGCGCTCTTGCAAGACCTCTCGAGCGGGCGCGACGTGGCCCGAAAGGACGATGTAGAGGCTTGGCTCGCAAGCCATATTGCAACACGCGCTCCATTGGAGCTTGTCTGGCTCGCCCAGGGGCGCTCGCTGGAAGAGCCGTTTGCGCTACGCGGGGCGAGCGAGGCTGAGCGCAAGCGACACGGCGCACAAGGCGCCCGCATGCGTGCCATCATCGAAGCCGAGGTGGAGGCTGTCAGCGGCGGCGAGACGTTCGAGCGAATGCGGCGCAGGGTTGTCGAAAGCCTCGACGAGCTTGTCACCAAGAGGGGGCAGCCGCGGGGCCGGTATCTGGCAGCGCTTAAGCGTCTTGCGGCGTGCCAACGGCAGCTTGCCGATGCCAAAGAGCGTGCCACGCGCGCCAGCGACACCCTGGCGCGGCTTGAAGACATTGCCGCAGAGCTGAGAGCACTCGAGTCGGGCGAGGAGGCCGCCAGGCTCGAAGCGCGCCATCAGGCCGCCAAACAGGCGCATCAAGAAGCGCAAGCGCGCCTGGCCGCCCTCGTGGCCGCAGGCCAAGTCGGCGACCCCCGCGCCGCCAAGGACCTGCTCGGCATCCTCGTCCAGGCCCGCCGCGCCCGAGAGGCCGACACCATGGAGGTCGCCACCTGGAGCCTCCTGGCCCTAGACAGCCCGGTGGCACGCCGCGCG
>JALUTE010000157.1 GCA_027058255.1 Methyloligella sp.
GGGATTCGCGCGGGGTTGCCGACCTCCAGCCCACTCGGGGCGATTGTCGTGATATGATGGCCCCGATCTGACCTGGAGATCACACGCGATGACCACCACCGAACGCATCACGCTCGACCCGTCTGTGCTCTCTGGCAAGCCTGTCATTCGTGGCACGCGCCTGTCGGTCGAGTTCATCATCGGTCTGATGGCCGACGGCTGGAGCGAGGCGGACATCCTTCGCAACTACCCGGGCCTCGAGCGCGAGGACCTTGCCGCGTGCCTGGCCTATGCGCGCGATGTCCTCAAGTCGGAACGGGTGTTCCCGAGCGCCGCCTGACATGCGGTTTCTGGCCAATGAGAACTTCCCGAAAGCGGCCGTGGACCGGCTCGTTTCCGAAGGGCATGATGTCGAATGGGTGCGGGAAACCGCTCCGGGTGCGACCGACCGGGACGTGATTGCAAGAGCGGAACGCGAGCAACGTATTCTGCTGACTTTCGACAAGGATTTCGGAACTCTGGCATTCGCCACAGGCTTGCCTTTGACATGCGGAATCGTACTTTTTCGCATGCCGATGCCGTCGCCCGACAGTGTCGGCGAGGCATTGGCGGCGCGGCTTGCCGAGCGCGAGGATTGGGCGGGCCATTTCTCCGTGATCGAGCCAAATCGGATTCGCATGCGGGCGTTGGAGGCGCGTTGAGCGATCGGGCCGCCCTGCGCGCAAGCCACGATCTGACAGAGCGCAGGCGAATGCGATCCCTGCCGCACTCGCACACCGACAAGCGCAGACGGGGGGCACCGATGAGCGGCATGCAGGCAGCACGGGCAAAGCGCATCGACGCCATGCGCCGCCTGCTCGGCGCCCTGGCCGAGCGCCTCGATGTGGACCTCGCCGTGCGCCTGTGGGATGGCACGCTCGTGCCGCTCGGCACAGCCGCCGGCCCCCACAGCCCCCGCCTCACCATCGAGTCGGAAGGCGCGATCGCGTCCCTTCTGCGCCGCCCGACCCTGGAGCGCCTCATCCGCCTGCATGCCAAGGGGCATATCGGCTATGAGAACGGCACCCTGATCGACATCGGCGAGCGGCTGATGTTCCTGAGGACCCGCCGCCGTCTGAAGAGCCTGCCCAAGGCCGCGGTGCTGCGCGCGCTCGCCCCCTTTCTGCTCGCGCCGGGCGTCGCCGCCGGGCCCACCCGCGCCTTCGAGGGCGATGCGGCCGGCAGCGCGCGGGACAAGAGCGACAACAAGGCCTACAGCGCCTTCCACTACAATGTGAGCAACGCCTTCTACGAGCTCTTCCTCGATCCCTCCATGATGTACACCTGCGCCTATTTCACCGACTGGGACAACAGTCTGGAGCAGGCGCAGACGGACAAGATGGACATGATCTGCCGCAAGCTGCGCCTGCGCGAGGGCGAGCGCTTTCTCGAGATCGGCTGCGGCTGGGGCGGCCTCCTGATCCACGCCGCCCGGAACTATGGCGTGAGGGCCCATGGGATCGGGCTTGCGGGCGAGCAGCTCGACTATGCCCGCGCCAAGGCAGCCCGGCTCGGCCTCGCCGACAGGATCACCATCTCCGAGATGGATTACGCCGACCTGCCGGGCACCGGCACCTGGGACAAGATCGCCTCGGTCGGCATGTCCGAGACCATCGGCGTCGCCAACCATCCGGCCTATTTCCGCATCGTGCGCTCGGTGCTGGCCCCCGACGGGCTGTTCCTCAACCATGCCATCACCCGCGGCTCGAAGCGGCGCAAGCGCAAGTTCGGCCGCCGGCCCGAGCAGCGCGCCATCCAGCGCTACATCTTCCCCGGCGGCGAGCTTGCCGACATCGGCCACACGGTCCAGCTCATGGAGCAGGCGGGCTTCGAGGTTCACGATGTGGAGGGCTGGCGCGAGCACTATGCCCTCACCTGCCGGAAATGGTGCGAGGCGCTCGCCGCGCGCCGCGCCGAGGCCGAGGCCCTCGTCGGCGAGGAGCTGGTGCGCATCTGGCTCGCCTATCTGGCGGGCGTGTCCCTCGCCTTCTCCCGCGGCACGCTGCGCCTCTTCCAGACCCTGGTCTCACGCTCGGCCAAGGGCCCCTCGCCGGTGCCGCCCACCCGCGCTGACCTCTACCGGTAAGGCCCGCCGCACCGAACGCCGCGGAGCCGACGGAGTACCGCGCCAGGGGCTATGCTCAGCTCGGACGCCAGCTCATCGGAACATGGCCCGGTTGCGCGGCGACCCGCGCCAGCCAGGCACGCACCGCCGGATAGGGCGCGAGATCGAAGCCGCCCTCATCCGCCACATGCGTATAGGCGTAAAGCGCAATGTCCGCGACCGTATAGCGCCCCGCCGCGAGCCAGGGCCGCTCGGCGAGATGCCGCTCCATGACCGACAGCGCATCCCGGCCCCGCTCCATCCACTCGGGGAAACGGTCCGCCTTCGATGCGCCGCCACAGGGCGCGAAGACGCGCCAGAACCGCGCCACCGCGATATAGGGCTCGTGACTGTATTGCTCGAAGAACATCCACCGCAGCGTGTCGGCGCGCTCGAACCGGTCATCGGGAAGGAGCGGCGTGCCATCCGCGAGATAGCAGAGCGCCGCGTTCGACTCCGGCAACAGGCGCCCGTCGGCAAGCCGGAGCACCGGCACCCGGCCATTGGCATTGATCCTGGCCAGGAAATCGGGCGTGCGGCTTTCACCCTTCATGATGTCGATATCGACGAGATCGAACGGCTCGCCGAGCTGGTTCATCGCCAGGCGCAGCTTGTAGCAATTGCCGGACTCCTGCATGTGGTAAAGCGTCAACATTCGGATATTCCCTCTTTCTTCTGGATCAAAACACAAAGGCGCCAAGTATGGGGCGGCGCACAACGGAACACAACCAGCGAGGCCGCCCCCGCCATGCGCTGCGCCCTGCGTGCCGGCATCCTCAATCCTTCGTCCCCTTGCCACTGCTCGGCTCGCGGTGGCAGGTTCAGGGGACAGGCGGGCGCCGAGACCGAAACGGGAAACGACCAATCGAAAGCGGGGAGGTGAGATGGGGTTCAGCACCAATCTTCATGCGCTCGCCGAGCGCCGCACCGCCGAGCGGGGCCCCGTCCGGGTGGGGCTCATCGGTGCCGGCAAGTTCGGCTCCATGTTCCTCACCCAGGTGCCGACGAGCTCCGCCATCGCGGTCTCGGCCATTGCCGATCTCGATGTCGATGGCGCCAAGGCCGCCTGCAAGGCCGGCGGCTGGCCCGAGGAGCGGATAGCGGCCACGGCGTTTCTCGACAATGGCCTGGCGCTTGCCGCGCGCGACGACGTGGATGTGGTGGTGGAGGCAACCGGCGTGCCCGAGGCCGGCATCACCCATGCGCGCGCCGCCATCGGCCACGGCAAGCATGTGGTCATGGTGAATGTGGAGGCCGACGTGCTGGCAGGCCCCCTGCTCGCCCACGAGGCGGAGGCGGCCGGGGTGGTCTACTCCATGGCCTATGGGGATCAGCCGGCCCTCGTCTGCGAGCTGGTGGACTGGGCGCGCGCCTGCGGCTTCACCGTGATCGCGGCGGGCAAGGGCACCAAATACCTGCCCGAGTATCATGCCTCGACGCCGGACACGGTCTGGGAGCATTACGGCCTGAGCGTGGAGGAGGCCGCCAAGGCCGGCATGAACCCGCAAATGTTCAACTCCTTTCTCGACGGCACCAAGTCGGCCATCGAGATGGCGGCCATCGCCAATGCCACGGGGCTGAGACCGCCGCCCAACGGCCTCGAGTTCCCCCCCTGCGGCGTCGCGCGCCTGCCACGCCTTCTGCGCCCCATTCCCGAGGGCGGCATTCTCGCCTCCAAGGGCCAGGTCGAGGTGGTCTCGAGTCTCAGCCGCGGCGGCCACGAGGTGGAGGGAGATCTGCGCTGGGGCGTCTATGTGGTGTTCGAGGCGCCCAACAACTATGCGCGCGCCTGCTTTCGCCAATATGGCCTCGAGACGGATCCGAGCGGGCGCTACGCGGCGCTCTATCGGCCCTTCCATCTCATCGGCATGGAGCTCAATGTCTCGATCCTGAGCGCCGCGCTCCGGGGCGAGCCGACCGGGGTCTGCCGAAGCTTCACGGGCGATGTGGTGGCGGTCGCCAAGCGGGCGCTGAAGGCCGGAGAGATGCTGGACGGCGAGGGCGGCTACACGGTCTGGGGCAAGCTTCTGCCGGCCGAGACCAGCCTCGCGGTCGCAGGGCTGCCCGTGGGCCTCGCCCATGGCGTGATGCTGACGCGGGACGTGGCCGAGGGCAGCGTTGTGACCTGGGCGGACGTCATGCTGGACGAGGAGTCCGAGGTGGTGAAGCTGCGCCGGGCCATGGAGCGGCTCGGCACCGGCGCAAAGCCCGAGGCCGCCGCCATGCGATGACTGCGAGCGGGACATGGCATGCCGCCGCGCCGCACCCGCATGAGGGCATAACCGCGCATGCTGTTGCCTGGCCCCTGCAATTTTGGCAAGGTCCGGGCGCCATTTCTTTCCAGGGGGCAGGCCGGGCATCCGGCGCAGGGTCGTGCCGGTCCGATCATCGGCAATGGGCTGCCTGAACGCTCGACAAGAGGGGGCACTCTGTCATGGATATGGTGATTTGGGCGATCATCGCCTCGGGGGCGCTGGCGCTCGTCTACGGTGCGTGGGCCGTCCGTTCGGTGATGGCCTCCGACCCCGGCAGCGAACGCATGCAGGAGATCGCGAAGGCGATCCAGGAGGGCGCGCAAGCCTATCTCACGCGCCAGTACACCACCATCGGCATTACGGGCGCCGTGATCTTCGTCGTCGTCACGGCCCTGCTCGGCCTTCCCGTGGGCATCGGCTTCCTGATCGGCGCGACGCTCTCGGGCTCGGCGGGCTTCATCGGCATGCTGGTCTCCGTGCGCGCCAATGTGCGCACGGCCCAGGCGGCGAGTCTGAGCCTCGCCGACGGACTGTCCGTCGCCTTTCGCGCCGGCGCCGTGACGGGGCTACTGGTCGCCGGCCTCGCCCTTCTTGCCGTTTCCGTCTATTTCACCGTTCTCGTGAAGGGGCTCGGTTTGGAGCCCACCAGCCGGACCGTCATCGACGCCCTGGTGGCGCTCGGTTTCGGCGCCTCGCTCATCTCCATCTTCGCCCGTCTCGGCGGCGGCATCTTCACCAAGGGCGCCGATGTGGGCGGCGATCTCGTCGGCAAGGTCGAGGCCGGCATTCCGGAGGACGATCCGCGCAACCCGGCAACGATCGCGGACAATGTGGGCGACAATGTCGGCGACTGTGCCGGCATGGCGGCGGACCTGTTCGAGACCTATGCGGTGACGGTGGTCGCCACCATGGTGCTCGCCGCCATCTATTTCGCCGGCCAGCCCATCGTCGGCAACATGCTTCTGCTGCCGCTCGGCATCGGCGCGGTCTGCGTGATCACCTCCATCATCGGCACCTTCTTCGTCCGCCTCGGCGCCAACCAGTCGATCATGGGCGCGCTCTATAAGGGCTTCATCGCCACGGGCGTGCTCTCGCTCATCGCCCTCTGGCCGCTCATCGACTATCTGGTCGGCATGGGGACCGAGCTCACGGCCGTCTCGCGCAGCCTCGCCGGCGAGCCCCTGCGCACGACCTTCACGGGGCTCTCCCTCTTCTATTGCGGCATTGTCGGCCTGGCGGTGACCACGGCGATCATCGTCGTCACCGAGTACTACACGGGCACGAACTTCCGGCCCGTCCAGTCCATTGCCGCGGCCTCCAAGACCGGCCATGGCACGAATGTCATCCAGGGCCTCGCCGTCTCCCTGGAATCGACCGCCATTCCGGCCATCGTCATCATCGCCGGCATTCTCGCCGCCTTCAACCTGGCCGGCCTCTATGGCATCGCCATCGCGGTGACCACCATGCTCGCACTTGCCGGTGTCGTGGTGGCCCTCGATGCCTTCGGCCCCGTCACGGACAATGCCGGCGGCATTGCCGAGATGGCGGACCTGCCGGAGGAGGTGCGCAACACCACCGACGCCCTGGATGCGGTGGGCAACACCACCAAGGCGGTGACCAAGGGCTATGCCATCGGCTCGGCCGGCCTCGGGGCTCTGGTGCTGTTCGCCGCCTATACCGAGGACCTGAAATATTTCATCGCCAATGCGGCCGAGTTCCCCTTCTTCCAGGGCGTCGAGCTCGACTTCTCGCTCGCCAATCCCTACGTGGTCGCTGGGCTCTTCTTCGGCGGCCTGCTGCCCTATCTCTTCGGGGCCATGGGCATGACCGCGGTCGGGCGTGCCGGCGGCAAGATCGTCGAGGAGGTGCGGCGCCAGTTCCGCGAGAAGCCGGGGATCATGGAGGGCACCGAGAAGCCGGACTATGGCGCGGCGGTGGACATGCTGACCAAGGCGGCCATCAAGGAGATGATGATTCCCTCTCTGCTGCCGGTGCTCTCGCCCGTGGTCACCTTTGTCGTGATCTATGCCATTGCCGACAAGTCCGCCGCCTTCTCGGCCGTGGGCGCCATGCTGCTCGGCGTCATCGTCACCGGGCTTTTCGTCGCCATTTCCATGACGGCGGGCGGCGGCGCCTGGGACAACGCCAAGAAATACATCGAGGACGGCCATTATGGCGGCAAGGGCTCGGAGGCGCACAAGGCGGCGGTGACCGGCGACACGGTGGGCGATCCCTACAAGGACACCGCCGGCCCGGCCGTGAACCCGATGATCAAGATCACCAATATCGTGGCGCTTCTTCTGCTGGCGGTGCTCGCCCACTGACCGAGGCGGCGCCCGAGACGACCATGAGTGCTACATGAGCGCGGCCCGGCAGACATGCCGGGCCGCTTTCGGTTTCCGGGCGGCGTGCATGGCCGACAGGGGGCCGCGCCCATCACCACCCTAGGCGATGAGCTCGTAGGCGGGCAGGGTCAGGAAGGGCGCAAGCTCGTCGGCCAGGACGAGATCGCGAAACAGGCCGATCGCCTCCTCGAACCGCCCGCCCTCGAAGGCCTCGGAGCCGAGCACTTCGCGCAGACCATCCATCTCGTCGCGCAGCAACGCCTCGAACAGATCCGCCGTCACCGTGCGCCCATCCTCGAGCCTCGCCCCATGGCGAATCCACTGCCAGAGCTGGGCGCGCGAGATCTCCGCCGTCGCCGCATCCTCCATCAGATTGTAGAGCGGCACCGCTCCATGGCCGCGAAGCCAGGCTTCGATATATTGCACGCCGACGCGGATATTCACCCGCAGGCCCTTTTCCGTGCGTGCCCCCTCGTGAATCTCGAGCAGCTCCTTCTGTCCCACGCTCACGTCCTCGCGCAGCCGGTCGAGCTGGTTCGGCCCCTTCATATGCGCGTCGAACACCTCCCGGGCCACGGGGACGAGATCGGGATGGGCAACCCAGGTGCCGTCATGACCGGCCTGCACCTCGCGCAGCTTGTCGGCGCGAACCGCCTTCATGGCCCGCTCATTGGCTTGCGCGTCGCGCCGGTTGGGGATGGCGGCGGCCATGCCGCCCATGGCGAAGGCGCCGCGGCGATGGCAGGTCTTGATCAGGAGCTCGCTATAGGCCTTGAGGAAGGCGCGCCCCATGTCCACCTGGGCGCGGTCGGGAAGCACGAAGTCCGGATGGGCGCGGAAGGTCTTGATGAAGGAGAAGATGTAGTCCCAACGCCCGCAATTCAGGCCGACGATGTGCTCGCGCATGGCGTGCAGAATCTCGTCCATCTCGAAGGCGGCCGGCAGGGTCTCGATCAGCACCGTGGCCTTGATGGTGCCGCGCGCCAGGCCAAGCGTGCTCTCCGAATGGGTGAACACGTCCTCCCAGAGGGCAGCCTCGTGATGGCTCTCCATTTTCGGCAGGTAGAAATAGGGGCCGGTGCCCTTCTCCCTCTGCAGGGCCGCATTGTGGAAGAGGGCGAGCCCGAAATCGACGAAGGCGCCTGCGATCGGGGCGCCGTCAATGAGGATGTGCTGCTCCGGCAGGTGCCAGCCCCGAGGGCGCACGAACAGCACCGCGGGCTCGGGCCCCACATCGTAACGCTTGCCGCTGACAGGATCGGTGAAGCCGATGGTGCCGCGCCAATAATCCATGAGGTTCGCCTGGCCCTGCATGAGATTGTGCCAGGTGGGCGAGAGCGCGTCCTCGAAATCGGCCATGAACACCTTGGCGCCGGAGTTGAGCGCATTGATGATCATTTTCCGGTCGGTCGGACCGGTGATCTCGACCCGCCGGTCCAGAAGATCGTCCGGAATGGAGCCGATGCGCCAATCGCCGGTCCGAATGGGCTCGGTCTCGGGCAGGAAGTCCGGCAGGGTGCCCGCATCGAACGCCGCCTGGCGCGCCTCTCGGGCGGCGAGAAGCTCTGCGCGACGCGCCTCGAAGCGGCGTGAGAGGTCCGCCAGAAAGGCGAGGGCATCATGGGTCAGAACACGCTCGAAGCCCGGCTCGATCTCGCCTTCGATCGCGACGCCTGCAGGCAGGTCGCGTGCTGCAGCGCTTTCCTTCGCCGTCGACATCACCTTGCCTCCTCCTCGTTTCAGGGAGCCGCCGTCAGATACTCAACTCCTTCATTTCACGCCTATTCTCGGCCAGCATGCCATGGGATTTCCGACCCGTCATACTATACGATGTGCGGAAACAGCTTCCCGGTTTTCCGCCAGATAAGCGGTTGCAACGCGCCGTCACTTCGGTTGAGATACGAGGGGCGGCGCAGACAATGCGCTGTCGCTGTACGCACGCCTTGTTTCGGCCGGTCGCGGCGGAAAAGGGGCATGGTGTGCGGGGCATCGGGCGTCCGGCGCGTGAGCGGCGGGCGGGCCGGCGTTGGTGCCGGGAGCTCCGGTGCCCGGCCATCGACAATTGGGAGGAACCAAGTATGACGACCAAAACCGACTCCAAGGCGGTCTCGCGCCGCAAATTCCTCAAGGGTGGAGCACTGGCCGCCGGTGCGGCCACCGCGACCATCGCCATGCCGAACATTTCGCGTGGCGCGCCAGTCGTACTCAAGATGCAGAGCTCGTGGGGCGCCAAGGCGATCTTCCAGGACATGGCGAAGCAATATGCCGACCGTGTCGAGAAGATGTCCGGCGGCCGGGTCAAGATCGACCTCCTGCCAGCCGGCGCCGTTGTGAAGGCGTTCCAGGTTCAGGACGCCTGCCATGACGGCGTGATCGACGCCGCCCACACGGTGACCGCCTACTGGTACGGCAAGAACAAGGCCGCCTCGCTCTTCGGCACGGGCCCGGTCTTCGGCGCCAACGCTTCTCAGATCCTGGCCTGGATCCACTATGGCGGCGGCAAGGAGCTCTACAAGGAGCTGGTGCAGGACATCCTGAAGCTGGATCTCGTCGGCTTCTTCGCCATGCCGATGCCGACCCAGCCGCTTGGCTGGTTCTCCAAGCGGATCACCAGCGCGGACGATCTCAAGGGCCTCAAATACCGCACGGTCGGCCTTGCCACGGACATCATGCAGGGCATCGGCGTCAAGGTGACCCAGCTTCCGGGCGGCGAGATCGTGCCGGCCCTGGAGCGCGGCGTCATCGAGGCGTTCGAGTTCAACAACCCGACCTCGGACCGCCAGTTCGGCGCCCAGGACGTGCGCAAGGTCTACATGATGAGCTCCTACCACCAGGCGGCGGAGTTCTTCGAGATCATCTTCAACAAGCGCAAGTACGAGTCGCTCGATCCCGACTTGCGGGCGATCCTCGAATATGCGGCCGAGGCGACCAGCACGGCCAATTACGGCTTCGCCATGGACAACTATTCGAGGGATCTGCAGACGCTCATCAACAAGGATGGCGTCAAGGTGTACCGCACGCCTCAGAGCGTCCTCGACGCCCAGCTCAAGTCCTGGGACCGCGTCCTCGCCAAGCTCACCAAGGACCCCTTCTTCAAGAAGGTCGTGGACAGCCAGAAGGCCTGGTCGGAGCGCGTTGCGTTCTACGATCTCATGAACTCGGCCGACTACAAGCTGGCCTACAAGCACTATTTCCCGGGCAAGATCACCTTCTAACCCGGTCCAACGCTGAGGCGAGCCGGGCGGCGCGTATCGTTCGCGCCGCCCGGCCTGTTCCTTGCCCCTCACATCCACCCGCCAATGGTGGACAAGCGGCCCGCAAGACGGCCGCCGTGAGTGGCTTTGCCAAAGGGGTGCGCCGTGGAGAGCTTCATTCTATTCGTCGACCGGGTGACGTCGTGGATCGGCAAGACGTTCGCCTGGGCCATCATGATCATGACCGTGGGCGTGGGCTATGAGGTGTTCGTGCGCTATGTGCTGCACGACCCGACGAGCTGGGCCTTCGATCTCTCCTACATGATGTATGGCACGCTGTTCATGATGGCGGGAGCCTATGCGCTCTCGCGTGACAGCCATGTGCGTGGCGACGTCGTCTACCGGCTCTGGAAGCCGAGAACCCAGGCCAAGGTGGAGCTCGTCCTTTATTTCCTGTTCTTCTTTCCCGCGGTCATCGCCCTCATTCTGGCCGGGTGGAAATATTCGGCGCGCTCCTGGCGCTATATGGAGGTGAGCGTCATGAGCCCGGCGAACGTGCCGATCTTCCAGTTCAAGAGCGTGATCGTCGCGGCGGGCATTCTGCTGTTCTTCCAGGGGATCGCGCAGGTCTTCCGCTGCATCCTGTGCATCCGCACCGGCGTGTGGCCCAGGAGTCTCGAGGATGTGGAGGAGCTCGAGGATCGGCTCATACAGGAACGCGAGGAGCAGGTGCTCAGGCACGGCTCCGAGGCGGTGGACGTGGTCAAGCCGGATGTGACCATCGACCCGCCGGATGACGAGCTCGGAAAAGACGAGTCCGACAAGGGAGGCCGGGCATGACCGATCCTCAGATTGCCGTCTTCATGCTGGGGATTTTCATCCTGGTCATTCTGCTGGGATTCCCCATCGCCTTCACCCTGATGGCCATGGGCGTGGGCTTCGGCTACTATGCCTACTATGACGCCGAGCGGATGCGGTCGATATTCGACAACCGCATCTTCGACCTTCTGGTCAATCAGACCTATTCGGTCATGGCGAACGACGTGCTCACCGCCGTGCCGCTCTTCCTGTTCATGGGCTATATCGTCGAGCGCGCGAATATCGTCGACCGATTGTTCTTCACCCTCAACATCGCCTCGCGCAGGTTGCCCGGCTCCATGGCCATCGCCGCGCTGGCGACCTGCGCGCTGTTTGCGACCGCGACCGGCATCATCGGCGCAGTGGTGACCCTGATGGGGCTTCTCGCCTTCCCGGCCATGCTCAAGGCACGCTACGACACCAGCTTTGCCTCGGGCGTGATCTGCGCCGGCGGTTGCCTCGGCATCCTCATCCCGCCGAGCATCATGCTGATCGTCTATTCGGCCACCTCGAACGTCTCGGTGGTGCGTCTCTATGCCGGCGCTATTCTGCCCGGCTTCCTGCTGGCGGGCCTTTACATCCTCTATGTGCTCGGTCGCGCCTGGCTCAATCCCAAGCTGGCACCGAAGCCGCGGGCGGAGGACATTCCAGACGTCTCGGGCTGGCAGATCACCTTGATGATGCTCACCTCCTTCTTCCCGCTCGCCTTCCTCATCCTCTCGGTGCTCGGCGCAATCCTGTTCGGCCTTGCCACGCCGTCCGAGGCCGCCTCCATGGGCGCGATCGGCGGCATGGTGCTCGCCGTGGCCTATCGCATCGCCGCCATCGCCCAGAACAAGGAGAAGGCGCCGTGGGCAGATGCCGAGTGGCAGCCCTGGGACAGGCTTCTCTACATGCTCGGCTATGGCGGTGTCGCGGCCTTCGCCGTCGCCATGGCCTATCTCTTCCTCCGATCCCTGGCCAAGAACCTGCTCGGCATACCGATGCCGGCCGAGCCGGGCTTCCTGCTCTCGCCCGGCCTCGGTGTGGGCCTCGCGGTGGCGATCGGGGCTCTGGCCGTTACGGGGATCATCCCGCGGCGTTTTCAGCCGGAGCGCAGGGACCTTGCCTATATCTTCGTCTTCGGCGGGCGCGGCGCGGTGGCCGGCCTCGTCCTCGCAGGCATCTACACCCTGGCCTTCACCGTGCTCGGCCTCAACGAGACCTTCTCGGGCCATGTCTACGAGCCGATGGCGTTCGAGGTCGGCTTCTTCGTGGCGCTTCTGGGCGCCATGGCCTGGGGCACGATCAACCGGGACAATCTGCGCGAGTCGATCTATCTCACGGTCCGCACATCGGCCATGGTGTGCTGGCTGTTCGTGGGCTCCTGGACCTTCTCGAGCGTGTTCTCCTATCTCGGCGGCGAGCAGCTCATCAAGGAGTTCGTGCTCTCCATGGATCTCAAGCCCTGGATGTTCCTCGTCCTGGCGCAGATCATCATCTTCCTGCTCGGCTGGCCGCTGGAGTGGTCGGAGATCATCATCATCTTCGTTCCGATCTTCCTGCCCATGCTGCCGCATTTTGGCGTCGACCCGCTGTTCTTCGGCATCCTGGTAGCGCTCAACCTGCAGACCTCGTTCCTGACGCCACCCATGGCCATGGCGGCCTACTACCTCAAGGGGGTGGCGCCCCCGCATGTGCAGTTGATCGAGATCTTCAAGGGCGTGATGCCGTTCCTCTCCATGGTCGTGCTGGCCATGCTGATCCTCTATCTCGTGCCGGACATCGCGCTCTGGCTGCCGGAACAGGTGTACGGCAAATGAGCGAGACGCGAGCGCCGGAGGCGGGCGATGCGGGCGTCGGCGACGGCGACAGCCCGCTCATCCGCCTCACGGCGAGCGAGGCGGCGGCAAGGATCGCAAGCGGCGAGATCAGCTCCGAGGAGCTGGTCTCCGCCTGCCTCACGCGGATCGAGGCGAGGGAGGAGACGGTCGGCGCCTGGGCGCATCTCGACCCCGATCACGCGCTCGAGCAGGCGCGCGCGGCGGACCGGGCGCGGGCCGCAGGGCACGGCATCGGCCCCCTGCACGGGGTTCCCGTCGCCATCAAGGACATCTTTGTCACCGCTGCGGCGCCCACCGAGAACGGCACCATACTGCATGCGGGCCGCCAGCCCGAGCACGACGCGAGCCTCGTCGAGCAACTCCGTTCGGCCGGCGCCGTCATTCTGGGCAAGACGGTGACGACCGAGCTTGCGGTCTTCCATCCGGGCAAGACGCGCAACCCGCACAACCTCGATCACACGCCGGGCGGCTCGTCCAGCGGATCGGCCGCAGCCGTGGCCGACGGCCACGTGCCTGTGGCGATCGGCTCGCAGACGGCCGGCTCCATCATCCGGCCGGCCGCCTTCTGCGGCGTGTTCGGCTTCAAGCCGACTTTTGGCCTGGTCTCCCGCCAGGGCGTCCTGCCCCAGTCGGCACCGCTCGACACCCTCGGCCCCATGGCCCGCTCCATCGAGGATCTGGCGCTGGTGACCCATTGCATGGCGGCCCATGACCCGCGGGATGCGGCGAGCTGGCCGCGCTCGCGCCCGCCCCTGCCGCAAATTGCCGAGAGCGCGCCGCCCGTGGTCCCGCAACTTGCCTTCATCGGCTCACCCGCCTGGGAGGAAGAGGCCGAGCCGGTGACGAAAGAGGCGTTCGGGGAGCTTGTCGAGCATTTGGGCGATCATTGCGATGCGACGGAGCTTCCCGGCCTCTTCGCAGAGGGGCTCGCTTGGCAGCGCACCCTGCAACTGGCGGATATCGCGAAGAATTACGGCCCCCTCCAGGAGAAGGCCCCGAACAAGATCAGCGCCAAGCTGACCGAGATGATCGAGGAGGGGCGCATGGTGACGGCGGTCGCCTACAATCGGGCGCGCGAGATGCAGGACGTGCTCTATGCGGGGCTTGCCCAGGTGTTCGAGCGCTATGATGCCATTGTCACGCCTGCCGCCCCCGGTCCGGCCCCTTCGGGGCTGGACAGCACGGGCAGTCCGGCGTTCAATGCGCTGTGGACCTATATGGGCGTGCCTGCGGTGACACTGCCGCTTCTGGAGGCGGACGGTCTGCCCATGGGCGTGCAGCTCGTCGGGCCGCGCCGGGATGATGCGCGCCTGCTTCGCACCGCCCGCTGGCTCCTGCGTTTCGTGACCGGCGAGGGCGAAGCCGCCTGAGCGCGCAGACAATCTATCTGGGAGGAAAGTCCGTTGAGAAACATCGTTCTTCAGGACAAGTTCGCGGTTGTCGTGGCGCTCGCCCTGCTCACCGGCTTTTGCGGCATCATTGTCTGGTTCGTGGCCGAGCCGGACCTCACCATCGTCGTCGCGCTTTGTCTGGCGCTGGCCTATTACGACTTCTGGATCAGCGTGCTTCGCCGCAGGAGCGGAGACGAGGGGGCCGGCATCGCACGCCAGCGCCGATAACCACCCCACGCGCGCGGCAGGAGGCGGGAGAGACGCGCATCTCGGAACGGACGCCGGACGCGCGTGCCGGCCTATTGGCCCGACGGTGCGCGGCGCTTCTTGGCCTCGGACTCCACGAAGGCGGCGGCGGCACCGTTCACCAGCTTGAAGAACCATTTGCGCCCGGGATAGCCCACGAACCGGGCGATCTCCCGCCTCTTGTCGACAAAGACGAAGGTCGGCGTCATGGTCACCGGGCGCTCGAGCAGGATGTCTGTCGGATCGCGATCAATGTCGATGCGCCTGAGCGGAAAGACATGGGCCGCGGGACTCGCCTCGTAGAGCGGGGCGGCCTCGCGATTGAACTGGCGGCAAACGCTGCATGAGCGCGACTCGAACATGACCAGCTCCGCCGCCCTTGCCGGCCGCAGGGGAAGTGCGACCAACATGGCCAGCACGGCCCATGCGAGGGCCTGGGCACAACGCTTTCGACTCGCGGAAGGCGGAATGGCTCTCATCGTGGCGCGCATGCTCGCCCCGTCCCCTATCTTGCGCTGGCATCCCGTTCGCGGCCGGCCGGCGTGGCGAGGCACACCGGCGGCCCGTCATGGTCCCGGCCCAACGCTGAGCGCGTATCCGCCCGCATGGCAAATCACTTCTGCGCGAACCGGCCTGCCGGAGCCCCAACCCTTCGCTCGGTGCACCCCGCCATCCCCCTCCCGGCAAGAGCCCTCCTGTGCCATACTCCGCCCCGCCAGCAGCACCCGCCGCAAGTGAGGAGCCACAAGACGTGCCGCCACAGCCGCCAACCGCCCCGCACCCGACAGGAGGCAGCAATATCGCGGAGTTCACCGTCTCCGAGCTCGCCATGCGCATCAAGCGGACGGTGGAGGATGCCTTCGGCCATGT
>JALUTE010000158.1 GCA_027058255.1 Methyloligella sp.
GCGAAGAGGAGATGTTGGCGATGAAGAAGGTAGAGCGAGTATACGAAGAGATGCGACCGCTGGTGGAGCGGTGGCTTGAAGAGCAGAAGGCTAAAGCGCGGCAACAGGCACTACGGGAAGGACACCGGATGGGCGTAGAGGAAGGCCGCCGGAGGGGCTTGGAGGAAGGACACCGGATGGGCTTGCGGGAAGGACACCGAATCGGAATGGAGGAGGGGTTGGAAAGAGGCCGTCGAGCCGGCATGTCCGAGGGGCGGTTGGAAGGCCTGCGCACGGCGTTGGAACGGGTTCTGGTTGCACGCTTTGGGACCATTAGCGAGGACGTCGTGGCGCGTCTCAAGAGGGCCGATGAGCAGGAATTGGGTGTCTGGCTGGAACGCGCCGCACGCGCATCGTCCCTGAAAGAGGTGTTCGAGCCCGGGCCAGGGAACGATGAATCGTAGGCGCGCAAAAAGCGGCGACGAGCACTGCAACGGTGTGGGCGAAGCGATCTGCTAGAGGGCACGGCCACACGTCGTATAGTTCATCAAGCCGGATAGGTAACCGTTGCTGTCGCGAGGGCGACGGTCCGGACGGCAATTCGGGTCTTCGTCCGAAGGGGACTGCCAGGCGGCGTTTCCAGAGGGAGGGTTCCTGGGCGGGGCCAGGTCAGCTGATCAGCCTGCTGAGTCCACAGCACCTTCAGTACCTCGCGATCGATATGGAGGTTTTGGCCAGCACCGACTCAGTCGCTCCAGCGAACACAATAGCTGGTCGAGGGGATCTGGACCGGCTCTGCTCGCACAGAAGCTAAATTGGTTGCAAGTGCGGGTCCGGCCCTTGGGATCCAGGAAATCGACTCATCTCGATCGGTACCGATTCTGCCCGGCCGCTCCTTGCGATCGGGTGCGTTTCAGCATTTGCTGCACACGGGGTTAGCCGGGGTGGTACCCGGCGTGGTCTTGATGACAGGCGAACCGGGAGACCG
This sequence comes from Methyloligella sp., assembly GCA_027058255.1. Lineage (GTDB taxonomy): Bacteria > Pseudomonadota > Alphaproteobacteria > Rhizobiales > JALUTE01 > JALUTE01. The sequence continues at coordinate 968 of JALUTE010000158.1, forward strand.
AACTGATCGGGCAGCCTACTTCAAACGGGCCGGGGGTTGATTCAGTAGCGCCCGCGGGATCGTCTCCAAATTCTTTGTTGCCCCTGTCGCCGCGGGCGGGGACCGCGGCGGCAGGGCAACGGCCGAGAGCCGTGCCGCGGGCGGACGCGCCCATGGCACGGCTCAAAGAGAGATTCCCCCGATCCGCCGCGCTATTCAATCAACTTTGCGCGTGGGGGGCGTAAAACCCCCTCGCCCGCCCGTTCAACGAAGCGGCGTGATCTATCAGCCTCCCGCCCCGGGGAAATGGTCCACTGACACGGCGAGGGGCTCCACCACCGTCTCTCGAGCACTTGTAGCGAGTGACCTTCCGCTAGAGTGGGCGTAAAAGCTGAAACGCACCCCTTACGACCCATTCCGCAGTTGCCACGCCGGGAATGATCCGAGTCCACGACCTGTTCGGACGGCATCGGATGCAAGGTCCGGAGCGCGTTCACGAAGGTGACTCCCTGGACAGGGCTTACTGGACACGCGTATGATGCGCTGGGCTAAGAGCTTGTGGGCACGGGAACAGTTTTGGGGCGAAAGTAAGCGACACGGTCATGAAGGTTTTTCATCGCTGGGACAGGT
>JALUTE010000159.1 GCA_027058255.1 Methyloligella sp.
ATGTGGAGGCGTCCCGGTCGATGCGCGCTAGAATCAAGCCGATGCGCGCCAAAGAGAAAGAGCAAGAGGCGATCTGCCACACGCCCGCGCGATTGTGTCGCTTGGGGGGCAGGGGCCATAATCCAGGAGGGTCGGGAGCGCGCGCCCGGGCCCCAGCGGGCGGGAGGTCGTCACATGCCGAGCGATACAGCCAAACAGGCCGATATTTCCCGTTGCGAGCAATGCGCCATTCGGCACCGGGCCGTGTGCGGCGCCCTGGACCCGGAAGAGCTGGTCAAGCTCAACCGGATCGCACACACCCGCACCATCAAGGCGGGCAGCGTCATCATTTCGGACGAAAGCGCGCCGTCCTTCTTCGCCAATGTGATGTCCGGCGTCATCAAGCTCACCAAGACCCTTGCCGACGGCCGCCAGCAGATTGTCGGCCTGCTTTTCCCGCCCGACTTTCTGGGCCGGGCCTATAGCGGCTCCAACCCGTATTTCGCGGAGGCGGCGACCGATGTGGAGCTGTGCTGCTTCTCCCACGACAGCTTCCAGAGGCTCCTGAAAGAGCATCCCGGCCTCGAGCACCGGCTGTTCGAGCGCACGCTGGACGAGCTCGACTCGGCGCGCGAGTGGATGGTGCTGCTGGGGCGCAAGAGCGCGGAGGAGAAGGTGGCGAGCTTTCTCCTGCTCCTGGCCCACCGCCACGCCATGCGCGGCTGCCCGCACAGCACGACGCCCGGTGCACCCTGTTTCGAGCTGCCTCTGAAAAGGGCCGACATCGCCGACTATCTGGGCCTCACCATCGAGACGGTCTCCCGCCAGATCACCCGCCTGAAAAAGGCCGATGTGATCCGCCTGCACGAGAATCGCATCATCACCGTTCCGCATCTCGAGGCGCTGGCCAAGATCGCCGGGCAGGAGCTGCCTCCCATTCACTGAAACGGCGCGGCGGCCTTGGCCGTGCCTCGCCATGGCTCCCGTGCGAGGCGCGTGGGGCCGCCTATGGGAGGGCTTGCACGCGCCCGGCCGACGGCCTATCGACAGGTGGGGGCCCTCCGCGGGTGGTCATGCGGGCCGACAGCCGATGCGGGGTGCGCCAGCGGAGCGAGCGCATCGACGTTTGGCGCCTCCGGGTGCACCGAGGTCTTGGCAGGCAGGGCCTTTCGGCGCTGCTGGGGCGTCTCGGTCGATGCGCGTCGCCCCGGAAAGCGCATCGACGTTTGGCGCCTCCGGGTGCACTGAGGTCTTGGCAGGCAGGGCCTTTCGGCGCTGCTGGGGCGTCTCGGTCGATGCGCGTCGCCCCGGATTAGATGCGGGAGGCAAGCGATGTCCGAGAGCGAGGCTGCGGCCGGAACGGCAGGCGAGGCCGGCGATCTTCCACCGCGCGAGGAGATGGAATTCGACGTGGTCATCGTGGGGGCGGGTCCCGCGGGCCTTGCCGCGGCGATCCGGCTGCGCCAGCTTGCCGAGGTGCACGGGCACGACCTGTCCGTCGTCGTGCTGGAGAAGGGCTCGGAGGTCGGTGCGCACATCCTCTCCGGGGCCGTCATCGACCCGGTGGGGCTCGACCGGCTGATTCCCGACTGGCGCGAGCGGGGCGCGCCGGTGGAGACCGCCGTGCGTGCGGACCGGTTCTACTGGCTGGGCCCGGCGGGAAGCATCCGCATTCCGGGTTTCCTCATGCCGCCGCTCATGAGCAATCACGGCTGCTACATCGTCAGCCTCGGCAATCTGTGCCGCTGGCTCGGCGAGCAGGCCGAGGCGGCGGGGGTCGAGATCTATCCCGGCTTTGCCGGCGCCGAGATGCTCTATGGCGAGAGCGGCGAGGTGGTGGGCGTTGCCACGGGCGACATGGGCCTCGGGCGCGATGGGCGGCCGAAAGAGGGCTTCATGCGCGGCATGTCCCTCAAGAGCAAATACACCCTGCTTGCGGAAGGCGCGCGCGGCTCGCTCACCAAGCAGGTCATCGCCCGCTACCGCCTGGACGATCATTGCGAGCCGCAGAAATACGGCATCGGCCTCAAGGAGCTCTGGGAGGTGACGCCGGAGCGCCATCGCCCGGGCCTGGTGCAGCACACCATGGGCTGGCCCCTCGACAACCGCACCGGTGGCGGCTCCTTCCTCTATCACTGGTCCGATTCCCGAGCGGGCGCCCATCTGGTCTCGGTCGGCTTCGTGGTGCATCTCAACTATGAGAACCCCTATCTCTCGCCCTATGACGAGTTCCAGCGGTTCAAGACGCACCCGCTCATCCGCGAGACCCTCGAGGGCGGCAAGCGGATCGGCTATGGCGCGCGGGCGCTGACCGAGGGCGGTTGGCAGTCCATACCGGACCTGGCATTTCCGGGCGGTGCGCTCATCGGCTGCGCGGCGGGCTTCATGAACGTGCCGCGCATCAAGGGCTCGCACAACGCCATGCTGAGCGGCATATTGGCGGCCGAGGCCGCCTTCGAGGCCATTCGCGCCGAGCGCCCGCATGGCATTCTGGAGGATTACCGGCATGCGGTCCTCGATGGGCAGATCGCGCGCGAGCTGAAGACGGTGCGCAATGTCAAGCCGCTCATCTCGCGCTTTGGCGCCTTCGGCGGGCTGGTTCTGGGCGGGGCCGACATGTGGCTCAACACCCTCTTTCCCTTCCTCCGCTACACGCTCGGCCACGGCAAGCCGGACCACGCGACGCTCCGGCCCGCCAGCGCATGCAAGCCCATCGCCTATCCAAGGCCCGACGGGGTGCTCACCTTCGACCGGCTGACCAACCTTGCCTTCTCGGGCACCAATCACGAGGAGGACCAGCCGGTGCATTTGCGCCTGCGCGATCCCGAGGTGCCGATCCGGGAGAACCTGCCCCGCTATGACGAGCCGGCGCAGCGCTATTGCCCGGCCGCCGTCTATGAGGTGGTGCGCGAGGAGGGAGCGGAGCCGCGCTTCCAGATCAATGCCCAGAACTGCGTGCACTGCAAGACTTGCGATATCAAGGACCCGGCGCAGAACATCGACTGGACCTGCCCGGAAGGCGGGGGCGGGCCCAACTACGCCAATATGTGAGCGACGGGACCGCTGCGCGCTCCGACGCGGCGGGTTGAAAAACGCCGAATTTCATTCTACTTACAACTCTCGGATCGGATCCGCCGGGGTCGAGGGAGGGATGACATGCCGGGAGAGCCGCGAGGGCTGTGGCGGCAATATGTGGTGCCGCGCCTCGTGCACGGCGCCTGTTCCCTGCGCGTCATCACCGAGCAGCGCCGGCGCATCGTGCCGGAGGCGGAAGGGGTCGTGCTGGAGGTGGGCATCGGCTCGGGGCTGAACCTGCCCCATTACGATGCGGCCAAGGTCCGCCGTGTGATCGGCATCGACCCGGACCCGCGCCTCCTCGCCATGAGCGAGACGCGCCGGCGCGCCGCGCCCTTCGAGGTCCAGGTCATCGAGGCGGGCGCAGAGGCCATGCCGCTCGAGGACGATCTCGCCGACACGGCGCTTGTCACCTACACCATGTGCTCGATTGCCGAGGTGGCCCGCGCGCTTGAAGAGGTGCGCCGTGTCCTCAAGCCTTCCGGCCGGCTTCTTTTCTGCGAGCATGGCCGCTCGGATCGGCCCTCCACGGCCAAATGGCAGGATCGGCTGAACCCGCTCTGGCGGGCCGTTGCCGGCGGCTGCAATCTCAATCGGGACGTGACCCGCCTCGTGGAGGACGCCGGCTTCGAGATCGCCTTCCTCGACAATTACACCCTGCCCGGCACGCCCGGCCTTCTCGGCTTCCAATATCTCGGCAGCGCCCGCCCCCGGTGAGAGAGCACGCCCATTCGCGCCTTGGGCGCTTGTTTTTCATCGCAAGCGCCAACCGCCAAGGGCATTGCGGCCGGCCTCGGCGCCATGCATCCCGCCGACAAGGGGCCGATGCGCCGGCGCGCCGGGGGGGCAGCGCCGGAACCGAGCCTTGCTTGACAAGGCGAGAGGCGTTCTTTAGGGGACGGTCTGCCGGTCGAGAAGGGCCCAGCGCGGTCTTGCGGTCCTGAAGCCGATCGGGCGCGTAGCTCAGCGGGAGAGCGCTCGCCTCACACGCGAGAGGTCCCTGGTTCAATCCCAGGCGCGCCCACCATGCTCCCCCGCACGCCCCATCCGCTATTTGTTGAGCAGCTCCCGCACCATGGCGCTCGCCTTGGAGAAGTCCATCCGCCCCGCATAGCGCTCCTTCAGCGCGCCCATGGCCCGGCCCATGTCCTTGAGTCCCTCGCAGCCGAGCGTCTCCACCACCTCGGCCACCGCCTGGCGCATCTCGTCCTCCGAGAGCTGCTTGGGCAGGAAGCTCTCGATGATCTCGATCTCCTCCTGCTCCTGCTGTGCGAGCTCCAGCCGTCCGGCCTCCTCGTAGGTCTTCACCGATTCCCGGCGCTGCTTCACCATCTTGGCGAGAATGTCGAGGATCTCGGCATCGCTCACCCCATCCTTGCCCTGACCGCGGGCGGCGATGTCACGATCCTTGATGGCGGCACTGATGAGGCGGAGTGTGGACATGCGGCGCTTGTCCTGCGCCTTGATCGCCTCCTTGAGGGCCGCATTGATCTTGTCGCGCATGGCCGGCTCCGAGCTCCTTCGAATCGGGGCTGCACTCTAAGTTGATTTGCGCCATGCGGGCAAGGCTGCTCTGAGCTGCCGGAAGGGTGCCTGGCATGCCTCGCGCCTTGCCGGTTGACCCGGCGCGCGCGTCTCTCTAAGCACAGCGCCAGGCATGTGGGGATCGGGACCGGCGCGCGGACCGCCCATGCGGGCGAAAGCGCACCATGGGCCGCCAAGGCAGGGCCCCCAGGAGAGACGAGAGGCGCATGACCACATCCGTGAAGAGCGGCGCCGGCGCGCCCGCACCGTGGACATCGGGAACGGAAAGCGACAGGCAGGCGACGGCCGTTCTCATTCTCGCCGATGGCACGAGGATCACCGGCACGGGTCTCGGCGCCACGGGCAGCGCCGTCGGGGAGGTGTGCTTCAACACCGCCATGACGGGCTATCAGGAGATTCTCACCGACCCCTCCTATGCGGGCCAGATCGTCACCTTCACCTTCCCCCATATCGGCAATGTCGGCGCCAATGGGCAAGACATCGAGACCTCCAACCTGGCCGCGCACTCGGGCGTGCGGGGTTGCGTTCTGCGCGAGACCATCACGGCGCCCTCCAACTGGCGGGCGCGCGAGCATTTCGGCGCCTGGCTCGAGGCGCGGGGCATCATCGCCATTGCCGGCGTGGACACGCGCGCGCTCACGGGCCGCATTCGCGAGGCCGGCATGCCCAACGCGGTGATCGCCCACGATCCGCAGGGCCGGTTCGACCTCGACGCCCTCGCCGCCGAGGCGGCGGCCTGGCCGGGCATGACGGGACTCGATCTTGCCAGAGAGGTGACCTGCGCCCAGAGCTACACCTGGGACGAGACGCTGTGGACCTGGCCGGATGGCTTCGGCCGGCAG
>JALUTE010000160.1:0-758 GCA_027058255.1 Methyloligella sp.
GACGTCGCGATCCGCCTGCAGGGTGTGGCGAAACGCTATTTCCTGTTCCAGAAGCCGGCCGACCGTCTCAAGCAGATGATCTGGCGCAACAGGCGTTACTTCGACGAGGTCACGGTTCTGCAGGACGTCAGCGCCGAAATCATGCACGGCGAGACGGTCGGCGTGATCGGGCGCAATGGGGCGGGCAAGTCCACGCTCCTGCAAATCGTCGCCGGAACCCTGCAACCGACCGAGGGCACGGTCGAGGTGCATGGCCGCGTGGCCCCCCTGATCGAGCTCGGTGCCGGCTTCAATCCGGAGTTCTCCGGCCACGACAATGTCTTTCTCCACGGCCGCCTGCTCGGCATGGACGAGGAGGAGATCGCGGCCAAATATGACGACATAGTGCGCTTTGCCGACATCGGCGCCTATATCGACCGGCCCGTAAAGACCTATTCGAGCGGCATGTATGCCCGCCTCGCCTTCGCCGTCGCCATGCATGTGGACCCGCAGATCCTCATCGTCGACGAGATCCTCGCCGTGGGCGATGCACCCTTCCAGCGCAAATGCCTCGATCGTTTCTACCGGATCAAGGAGAGCGGCTGCACGATCCTCATCGTCGCCCATGATCAATATCTCGTCCGCTCCCTGTGCGACCGGGCCATCTATCTGCGCGAGGGGCGCATGATGGCCTTCGGGCCCGCCCATGACGTGACGGCACTCTATCTCGAGGAGATCGAGCCGCCGCCAGGCGACGCCCTCCCAGCCGAGGCAGAGGA
>JALUTE010000160.1:768-1573 GCA_027058255.1 Methyloligella sp.
GTCTCGCCCGTGCGCATGTGCTCGATTGGCGCGCCCGAACGCTCCGGCCCTTCCCGGTCAGCTCTACGCCATCCGCGAGGTCGCCCTGCTATCGCGCTCGGGCGCGCCAATCGAGCACATGCGCACGGGCGAGACTGCGCGCCTCGTGATGCGCTTCGAGGCGCTCTCGGACGATCTGCCCGAGGGCATCAGCTTCGTCTTCAACCTCTATCGCGCGGACGGGGTCTATGTGTGCGGCGCGACGACGCTGATGGAGGGAATGGCGCCGCATCCGCCCGCGGGCTCGGGGCGGGTGGCGATCACCTTTCCCTCCCTGCCCCTCCTCGCGGGCAGATATCATTGGCGCGTTGCCGTCAACGATCAGGGCGGCATGCTGGTGCTGGCCGAGGCCAAGGGCGTATGCCCGTTCCGCGTCGTCGACGAGTTCCGCTCCGTCGGCGTGGTGGAACTCGAGCGCGAATGGGAGGTGCGCCTCGGCGATGGCATGGACCGCAGGGACGCCGCGCACAATGCGGACGGCTCGTAGATGGAACGGCTGAGCCTGACATCGAGGGCGGGCTACAACCCGACCGAGGCCGCCATTCACATGGCGCGCTACCAGATTGCCGCGCCGTTCTGCCGGGCGGCGAGCGGCAAGGGACTGCGCGTGCTCGACGTGGCCTGCGGGGAAGGCTATGGCAGTCTCGCCCTCACCGAGTTCGGCGCCGCGGCGGTGGAGGGCGTGGACGTCTCCTCGCACGCGATCGCCACGGCGCGCCGCCTCTTTCCGAGCTATGCCGTCCGCTTTCACGTGCATGACGGTGAG
>JALUTE010000161.1 GCA_027058255.1 Methyloligella sp.
AAAGGTCGGCACAGCGGATCCAGTGGAGTTGACCCGGTTTGGTGGACACCCGAGGATTTGGATTTTGGGAGTCCATCATGGCGAAGACACGACGACCCTATCCGCCGGAGTTCCGGCGTCAGATGATCGAGCTGGTCCGGGCCGGGAACAGTCCGGAGGAGCTGGCCAAGGAGTTCGAGCCGACCGCGCAGACGATCCGGAACTGGGTCGCTCAGGCCGATCGGGACGAGGGCCGGCGATCGGACGGCCTCACGAGCAGGGAGCGCGAGGAGCTCAGCCGTCTGCGGCGTGAGAACCGCCAGCTCAGGCTCGAGCGGGAGATCCTTTCAAAAGCCGCGGCCTGGTTTGCTCGGGAGACCGGCAAGCTGCCAGGGAAGGGTTCGCCTTCGTGAGCGAGAACCAGGCCAGATATCCGATCGCCACCATGTGCCACCTGCTGGAGGTCTCCCCCAGCGGCTATCATGCGTGGGCGAAGCGCCCGCTCTCGGAGCGGGCCGAAACCGACATGCTCCTGAGGGAGGAAATATCTGCCGTGCACGCCGCCTCGAAGGGCACCTATGGGAGCCCGCGCATCCATGCCGAGCTGGCCGAGCAGGGCATTCGGGTCGGGCGCAAGCGGGTGGCCCGCCTCATGCGCGAGGCTGGTCTCGTCGGTGTGAGCCGGCGCAAGGGCATGCGCACGACGGTGCGCGACGAGACCCGCCCGGCGCCCGATCTCGTGGATCGCAACTTCAATGCCGAGAGGCCGAATGTGCTTTGGGTAGCGGACATTACGTACATACCGACCTGGGCTGGCTTCCTCTATCTGGCGGTGGTGCTCGATGTCTTCAGCCGTCGTATTGTCGGCTGGGCGATGTCCTCGAGCTTGCGTACGCAGGTCGTGCTCGATGCGCTGAACATGGCGCTCTGGCAGCGCCGGCCCGAGCGCGTGATCCATCACTCGGACCAGGGCTCGCAATATACCTCCCTTGCCTTCGGCAAACGCTGTCGCGAGGCCGGTGTGAAACCATCGATGGGGTCGGTTGGCGACTGCTATGACAATGCGATGTGCGAGAGCTTCTTCGCCACGCTCGAATGCGAGCTGCTGGAGAGGGAGAGCTTTGCGACGCGCAGCGAGGCGCGCATGGCGGTCTTCCGCTTCATCGAGGGGTTCTACAATCCTGTGCGGCGCCACTCGAAGCTCGGCTATCTCTCGCCGGTCGAGTATGAGGTCCGGGCGGCTCGCGGTCCCGGTGCGTCCCATCGTGCCGCCGTGCTCGCGCCCGTCAAGGCGCGGCCTGGAGACGGCGAAAGCTGTCGCGCATCCTCGGTGACGGCCGACCTTGACGGCCGCTGCGCGCGACGGCCTCACATGCGTGTGGGCCGGGACGGAAGAATGGTTCCGCAGGGGGCCAAACAAAAGAATGGAACGAAAAGGGAGGAGCTGATGCCTTCAAACGCTGCATCCTGACCGTAAGCTGAAAGCCGTCCACCAAACCGGGGCAGGTCCGAACAGCCTGCCGGCGCGCTATGCCCGGGCCATCGCCACCTATTACGCCAAGGGCATCGACGCCGCCCTGCCGAAGATGAACG
>JALUTE010000162.1 GCA_027058255.1 Methyloligella sp.
GTCCAGGGTAAGGAGTGATGACCATGACACAATCCGGCATTCGCTACTTCCTCGTCGCCGTCCATCCCGGAGCGCAGGGCGGGAAGGATCGCGCCGTCGTCCGCCCCCTCGATGCCTCCTGCATCGACCTTGCGCGCATGGAACAATGCGCGGGCCGCGAATTTCTTGTCGATTCGGGCAGGATCGCGGGCGCGCTTGACGCGACAATCGGCACTGCCCCATGCCAGCCGGCCCATCCGCAGGCGGGAAGGGGCGGGACAAGCTGGCGCACCCTTCCAGGCGGCTGGGCCACCATCAGTACGCGCCCCGCAAACGCCGCCACGCCCGATCTCCCGCTGCCCTCCGCACCCGCGGGCACCGCGGCCGGCGCGATCGTTCCTTCGACAGGCGGTGCGTCTTGGACAGCCATGCCCGGTGGCTGGCAGCGCCTGGGCAAGGGTGAGGCTGCCAGCCGGCCGGTCCCTCCATCTGTCGATGTTGCGCCAACGCCCCGTGCCGAGGGCGGACCCGCGATCCGCTCCATGGCACCCGATACGCCGGCAGGCGCAATTGTGACCGCCACGTCCGGTAGCGCCAGTTGGCGCACCATGACAGGCGGCTGGGCCAGTCTTGCCAATCGTGGCCGCTCATAGATGGCGGGACCCTGGTGCTCTCGCCATGCAAGTGGAATGGCGAGAGGACAGATTTGCACCGGTACGGAATTTCCATGTAGCGCCATAGCGATAGGGGCAGTTGTGCTTTCCGTGTATTTGCCCACTCCTCCTTCGGTTAACGCAAGAGGCCGAGGGTAATGGCGACGAAGATGCTCGTGTAGACCACGGCCATGATGCGCCTGTGATCGCGCTCGCCGAACAGCCACATGGAGGCATAGACGCTGATCGGGAACATCACGGCGAAGAGGTGTTCGAGGTTCAAGCCGGACATGGTTTTCTCTCCTTGTCTGGGCGACGGGGTGCAGGCGATTTGAACGGTGAGCGGGAAGCGATTAACCCTCCGCTTTGGCGAACACCGCCCGCAGCGGGCTGTCCGCAAGACCGCGAGGGCGGCGCACATACCCCATGTGGACCTGCACCGAGCGATGCGGGCTGTGCGCCATGCTTTCGGCAAGCGCGATCCCGGCGCCGGCCATGGCCGTGACGCAGCCGGCGCGCAGGGAATGGGGCGTGTGCTCGGTGAGCCCCGCGGCGCGAAAGCGGCGTTTGATGATCTTGCGCGCACCTTCTGTCGAGAGGCTGTGGCCGAGTCGCCCGGACCTGGCGATGGAGACAAAAAGGCGCTCGCCCGATTGCGAGGCGTGGCGGAATTGCGCGGCGACGGCATCGAGCAGGGCGCGGAGCGCCCGCACGGCGCAAAGCATGGGCTCGGCGTCGTTCATCGGCACGTAAACCTCCGCGCCGACACCATCCTGATCCGTCTTGGAGCGGCGGATGGTCAGGACGAGGCCCGCATCGTCGAAGCGAACATCCTGCGTCGTCAGCCCTACGATCTCGGAGACGCGCAGGGCCGCGGCCCAACCGAGAAGGATCATCGCCCTGTCGCGCGCGCCCGGGAGGTCGCGGCCAATGGAT
>JALUTE010000163.1 GCA_027058255.1 Methyloligella sp.
CCGCCTGCTCAACCGCTCCAAGGGGCCGGCCGTGCAGGGCCCCCGCGCCCAGGCCGATCGCGCGCTCTATCGCGCCGCCATGCAGCGGGCCATCCGCGAGACCGAGAACCTCACGGTGATCGAGGCCGCGGTCGAGGATCTCACCGTCGAGGGGCGGGCGGTGACGGGCATCGTCACCGCGCACGGTCGGCGCCTGCGCGCCGGCGCCGTGGTGCTCACCACCGGCACCTTTCTGCGCGGTCTCATCCACATGGGCGAGCGCACCATCCCCGCAGGCCGCGCCCGCGGCGCTCCCCGCGGCACGGAGAGAGGCGCCGCCATGCCCTGCGAGCCGCCGGCCATCGCCCTCGCGGGCCGGCTCTACGGCCTCGGCCTGCCCATGGGCCGCCTCAAGACCGGCACGCCCCCTCGCCTCGACGGGCGCACCATCGCCTTCGATCGCCTCGCCGTCCAGCCCGGCGACGATCCGCCCGTGCCCTTCTCCTTCCTCACGCGGCGCATCGAGACGCCTCAACGCGTCTGCCACATCACCCAGACGCGCCCCGAGACCCACGCCATCATCCGCGCCAATCTCGATCGCGCCCCCATCTACTCTGGTGCCATCGAGAGCACGGGGCCCCGCTATTGCCCCTCCATCGAGGACAAGGTGGTGCGCTTTGCCGATCGCGACAGCCACCAGATCTTCCTCGAGCCCGAGGGCCTGAACGACAGCACCATCTATCCCAACGGCATCTCCACATCCCTGCCCGAGGACGTGCAGCGCGCCCTGGTCGCGACCATCCCGGGCCTCGAGCAGGCCCGCATCCTGCGCCCGGGCTACGCCATCGAATATGACTATGTGGACCCGCGCGCCCTCACCCCCGCCCTTGAGGTCAAGGCTCTTCCTGGCCTCTTCCTCGCCGGCCAGATCAACGGCACCACCGGCTATGAGGAGGCCGCCGCCCAAGGCCTCATGGCCGGCATCAACGCCGCCCGCCGCGCCGGCGGCGCCGTCCCCGATGTCGTCGTCAGCCGGGCCGATGCCTATCTCGGCGTCATGATCGACGATCTCACCACCCGCGGCGTCACCGAGCCCTATCGCATGTTCACCTCCCGCGCCGAGTACCGCCTGAAGCTGCGCGCCGACAATGCGGATCAGCGCCTGACGCCCCTCGGCGAGCGCATCGGCTGTATCGGCGCCACCCGCGCCCGCGCCTATAGGGAGAAGGCCGCCCGCCTGGCCGAGGGCGAACGGCTGCTCCGCGGCCTCACCCTCACCCCCAACGAGGCGCGCAGCCACGGCCTCGAGATCAATCGCGACGGCCGCCGCCGCAGCGCCTATGAGCTGCTCTCCCATCCCGGCATCGACATGGCGCGCCTTGCGGCCATCTGGCCCGAGCTCGACCGGCTCGATCCGCCCATCGCCGCCCAGCTCGCAACCGATGCCCGCTATGCGGTCTATCTGCGCCGCCAGGAGGCGGACATCGCGGCCCTGCGCCGGGACGAGCGCATCGCCATCCCGCCCGACTTCGACTATGCGGCCCTCTCGGGCCTCTCCATCGAGGTGCGCCAGAAGCTG
>JALUTE010000164.1 GCA_027058255.1 Methyloligella sp.
GAACACGTGCTTCAGCAGGGCGTGGAACGTCGATTTCCCCGTCCCCCGTCCACCGGTCAGCCAGGCCACCGGCCGCCAGTCGAGCGCCCCGCCGATGAGCGCCGCGCCGATCCAGCCCAGCATCAGGTGGGCGTCGACGTCGCCGCGCTTCCAGTTCCAGGAACGGACGAGATCCAGCAGCCGCTCGCCCGCGGCCTCCACCTCCGGCGCCACGTCCACCGGGCGTGGCAACGCCGGCGCCGCCGGATAGACGTGACGCCCGATGACCCCCGGCGCCTTCCATTCCTCGCGGTCACCGACCACCAGCACCGCGTCCCCGCAGTGCAGGATCAGCTCGCCGTCCTCGCCGCGCCAGGCGCCGGGGCCGCGCTCGCGCTCCATCGGCTCCCACAGTCCCGCCCTCGCACAGGCGGCGATCAGCGCCTCGGCGACCTTCCGCGCGTCCCAGCCCGTGATGGCGCCTTCCCTGCCGTAGCGCGGCCAGTTCTTGTAGAACCATTCGCTGTCTTCGCCGGCGAGCCCGATCAGATTGAGCGCGTTGTGTTCTTTTGCCCGTATGACTTCGATCTGCCGCCGCGAATTCAAATAATAGCACGCATCTCCATTGATGCCGAGCGGCTCCATCGGTGCGCCGCGCGGCAACCCCGACGATCGCATTTTCCGCCGCCGCACCGGCGAAGCCCGGTCGACCACCCGGCCCACCTCCTCGAGCCGCTTCACCATCACGCCGCCTCTCGCAAGAGCTCGTTCACGTCCTTCACGCCCGCCGGCGGCCGGGCGATCCGCACGCGCCGGCCCGCCTCCAGATGCGCATCCACCGCCCGCTCGAGGGCCCGCTCGGCCGGCGATCCCGGCCCGTCGTTGTCGGCCACCAGGATCACCTCGGCGATGGCCTCCGGCAGCTCGACGTTGGCCATGTTGGCGAGACTGACGGCGCACAGCACCCTGAGCGCCGGCCTGGCGAGCGCCACCGTGAGCCCGTCCTCGATGCCCTCGGTGATCACCACGCTCGATCCCGCAGGCGCATCGCGCAGCGGCCGGCCGCTCTCCCCCCGCCACAGCCGGATGGAGCCGCCCCGGAACGAGCCCAGCGTCATCTTGGGGTCACGCAGTCGCGCCTTGCCGGCGCTGCCGTCCGCCCGCACCTCCAGCCAGGTGCGGTGCACGGCCAGAAACCGCCCGTCGCCGCCGGCGATGGCCGCCAGCATGGCCGGTAACTCCCTGCCCGTCTCACGGTTCCATATCCGCGGCGAGAACCGGAGCGCCCGCGGCACCCGCCCGAGCCGGCGCAGATCGATGCCGCGGCCGCGCAGATACCACTCCACCGGGGTTCCGGGGATCGGGTCCCCGTCGAGCCAGATCGCCCGGGCGCGCCGGCGCATGCGCTCGACCCCGGGATCCTGGCCGTCCACCGGCCTCTGCCGGCGGTGCTGTGGCCGCCGCGCCGGCGCCGAAGGCGCCTCGCCCAGCCAATCACGGGCCCACTTGAGCGCCGGCCCCTTCTCGCCGGCGAACCGCACCGCGGCGACGAGATCGAGCATGTCGCCCGCCTCGCC
>JALUTE010000165.1 GCA_027058255.1 Methyloligella sp.
ATGAATATCCTCGGCGATGTCGGACAGAATCGCGTCGATCGACCAAGGCGGCAGCACGTTGCCGACCGGGAACTCGAACCGTTCCGTCGAATCGGCGATTTCGAAAGCCGCATCGGGGCCGGCCCCCGTTCTCAGCGAACCGTCATCCATTGCCCACAGCCCGACGCTGCGCCTTGGCGCGGCAGATCGCCAGGCCGCTACGGGGGTGCGACGCGGCGAAAGACGCACGGCGGACAGACTCTCCGTGGAAACCGCCGTCGCCAAACTCATCGGTGCGTGGTGGCTCCACGCGCCGGACAAAAGCACGGCCTCGATTTCGGACCCGGCTGTCCGATCCGGGGCGACTGCTGCAGGAGCCCCAACAAGGAATTCCCCGTTCGGTGTCAGTTCGCCCTCTCCCCCGGGGGCCGCGGCCGCTTTCCGATTCAGCTCGTTGATCACCAGCAACACATCGATGGCCGTGCACAAGCCGTCGCCGTTCACGTCATAAAATGCGTCCACCACGCCAGCCGGCGGGTCCGGCAATTCCGGATCGGCAGGATTCGCATTGATCTGGTTGATCAGCATCAGGGCATCCAACGGCGTCACCGCATCGTCGCCGTTGACATTGTAAGGCACGAGCCCGTTCCGCCAGACCGGTTGGAAGCCGCTGATCGCGCCGGGCACGACAACCTCGACTTGCCCTGGGCCCAAAGCCCCCGCGGCGCCCTTTTCTCCGACGATCACCTCGCCTGCCGCGGTCTGCAGCTCCACGGGCAGAGTGGTGGTGGCCTGGAAAGCGGTCTTGTTTGCCACTACCGTGTACCGACCCGGCTCCCGACCGGTGAAGGCGTAACGCCCGTTTCGGTCGGTGCGCGTCGTCGCGACTACGGTGCCGGCTGGATCGAGCAGTTGGATTTCGACGCCTGACAGGTACGCGTCCTCGCCATCCCGAATCCCGTTGCCGTTGAGATCTCGGAAGCAGTACCCGTGGATCTCGACTTCCGGCACCCGGACGAACACGGCATAGTCCTCGACCTCGCCGTCGGCGGCCTTGCCGGTCGGGCCGTCCACCGGCGCGCTGGCCAACCGGAAGCGTGCGAACGTAGAGCCCGGCTCTGCGGAATCCGGAACGGAGAACACGATCTCCCGGGCGCCCGGCCCGTCGAAGGAAAAGTCAAACCGTTCCCGGCCATTATCGAACGTGCCGTTTTGATCAAAGTCGAGCCAAAGCGCCAACTCGCCGGCGCCCGAAGTGGCGACGGATACGGCCGCGTCGGCACCGGGCACCAGCGACGTGAGCCATCCAATACCATCTTCGTCGTCCAGCGTCCCGGCAAGGTCGTCGCCTTGGCCGTCCCACGGCCCCTGGGCATCCGTCTCAAGGTCCCGCGCGCCTCCCAATACCGGCCCGCCCGCTCCGTGACGGGCTCCGTCGCGGGCGAGAGTCGTGCCGTAGGAATCGGGCGCGTCGCCGAAATCCAGGCCGGTGGCGAGGGTGATCTCCGCAGGCAGCGTCGCCAAGTCCCGGCCGACGGCCGGTGCGCCTGTGAACGATACCGTCGTGCCCTGAAA
>JALUTE010000166.1 GCA_027058255.1 Methyloligella sp.
CAGGAGCGGCCGGCCGGCATTGGCCGCGCCCTGGAAGCTTGCCTCCAGCTCGGCCTTGAGCCGCTCATATTGCTCGCCCGTGAGCGCGCCGTCCGCCGAGGCATAGACCAGCGCCCCGGACGGCCGGGCGGAGTTGTCGAGCAACGCCTTGTTCCAGGCGCTTGCCGCATTGTGGATGTCGATCGCCCGGGCGGCGGCCTCGATGGGGCTCTGGCCATAATGGTCGTCGGTCGGGTGAAAGAAGGTGCCGTGCAGAATGGGCCGGATGACATCCGCCCGCCCGCTGCCCGCCTCCTGCGAGAAGCGGATCGTTCGCCCGCCCACCGTGTACTCGTAGGCCGCCGGCCAGCCCTTCGGGCCCGGCACGACCTTCATTCGGTCCGGCCGCAGCACATAGAGCTCCCGCACCGCACCGCCGACCGAGACCGCCTCGAGATAGGCATTGCCGGCAATGAGAAGATGGCCATACCAGGCCTCGAACAGCTCGGGCCCGCACTGGACCGGATTGGGCCGACTGAGGAGATCGAGCAGCGGATGCACCGTCAGCTCGCCGTCGCCGTCGAACAGCCTGAGCGGCACGGATGCAGCCGCCTCGGCAATCATGCGCACGCAACGATAGACCACGGCGTTCTGCCCGAAGCCCTCCCTGGCGAAGCCGGCATAGTCGCGTGGCGTCCAGGCCGGCTGGCCATGGGCCGCGAAGGCAATCAGGGCTCCGGTCCGGCTCTGCTTCTCCTCGCCTGCGCCCTGGTCGAGCGAAAGACGCGCGACCAGGCGGGCGATCGCCTTGGCAATTGCGGACATGTGGGCTTCCTCGAACAGCTAGTGGGGCACCGGCCTTCGGCGCGGTGCAGCCGGAAAAAAAACCTTCACAGGCTGCGCACGGTTGGCCGCCCATGCGGAGCAAGCATGAGATCGCTCAAGGCCCAGACCAGCGCGTCCAGCCGGTCGGGACTGCCCCCTCCGGAGAGCCCGCCGGGGCCGAAATCGCAAAGCTGATCCTCGAGCTCGGGCAGCGCGCCCACATGGCAGACCCGCCCCTGGGCATAGAGGGCCGCCACGGGCTCGGCCCGCACCCATTTGCCGCGGCTCGCCCGGACCATGCGGATGGGCAGGGCGCCGTCCACCTGACGGAGCACGGCAGCCACCAGCTCGCCGCCCTGATTGACCTCGGCGACCACCCGGTCGGCCTCGAAATCATGGTAGGCGCTTGCGACCGCGCGCGCCCAATCCAGCGGCCTTGCCCCCTGAACCGTCCGATCCGCCAGAACGAAGGCCCGACCGTCCTCCGCCCGCCCCGCTATGACGATCCCGCACGCATCCGCGCCAGAACCGCTGGTGACCGGCGGATCGACACCGACCACCACCCGCGCCAGCGCGTGCGGCGCCGCCCGCACGCGTGCCTCCTCGATCCAGCACCGCCGCCAGAGCGCGTCCGGCCGGTCCTCCAGAATCTCGCCATCGAGCTCCTGGCGCCCGAGCCAGGTGCCGCCATAGCGCCGGGTGATCTCGTCGAGAAAGCCCGGCGCGAGATTGGCGGCATTGTCACGGGTGCGCGCCCGGGTCACCACACTGCCGGGGTCGGCCATGATGCGCGTCAGCAGCGGGATGGGCCGCGGTGTCGTCGTCACAACCTGGCGCGGCGCGTCCCCGAGACGCAGTGCGAATTGCAACATGTCCCAGGTCTCTTCCCCGTGCCGCCACTTGCACAGCTCGTCGCACCAGGCGGCCGCGAATTGCGGGCCGCGCAGGCTTTCCGGATCCTCGGCCGAGAACATCCGCGCCTCGGCGCCATTGGGCCAGGCGAGCCGGCGCTTCGAGGGCTCGAAGCGCGGCCGTTCCGCATCGCCATGGATCGCGAGCAGGCCGGAGACGCCTTCGACCATCACATCGCGCACATCGCCGAGCGTCTGCCCGACAAGGGCAATGCGCCGCGCGGGCGCCCGGGCGAGCGGCGCCAGGCCGAGCGCCTGCGCGCGCACCCATTCCGCCCCGGCGCGCGTCTTGCCCGCACCGCGACCGCCGAGCACGAGCCAGGTGCGCCATGGCCGCCCCTCGGGCGTGCAGACAGGGGGAAGCTGGTCGTCGCGGGCCCAGATGAGCCAGTCCCGGGCGAGAAAGGCGATCTCGCGCGGCGAGAGCGTCCCGAGCGCCTCATCCAGCGTGCCCGTCTCCGCCGAGCGCCGCAATGCGTCGCGCAATGTCTCGGCGCAGGCGCTCCGCATCCTGCTCGCCGTCCCCATCGCGCGCGCCGCCCCGCACGCCCTTGCCCGCTCGCGCATCCGCTGCCTCGCCGGCCTGCCGCAATCGTTCATCGAATGCCGTCAACTTCTCGAAGGCCCGCACCAGCGCACCGAGAGCGCGTGCCTCGCGCTCGGCCGAGGCGGGCGAGCTATCCTCACGCATCGCCATCCGCTCCTCGATCTCCGCCAATTGCCGCTCCATCGCTCTGTAAAGACGGCGCAGAACCGCCCGTCGCGCGCCCAGGCGCCCCCGCTCGTCCATCCGCGCATCGCCCCCCGGCTTGCCCGCGCGCGACGCGCGCCCGCCACTTGCCGGCGCGCCGCCCTTCGCAGCCGCCCGAGCCCCGCCCCGCGCCTCACGGCCGCGCCGCCTGCGCCAGCCCATCGCGCGGGCGCGCTGGTACAGGGTGCTTCGCGAGATGCCGAACGCAGCACAGATGGCGGCGACGCTTGGCTCGCCGCTTTCATAGAGGCGCGCGATCTTGTCCCAGTCGCGCGCGCTTCGCCGTGGCATGTGACCCCGCTCCCGAAGCTCTCACATGTTCGAGGAAGCCGCCTGTTCGAGGGAACCGACCCTGTCCTGCCGAGGGCCATCGTCGTTGGGCGAACAGCGAAGGGCCTCGCGCACCCCCATCGACCGGCCTCTTGCCCGCCGGCATTGTGGACCGTCCAGATGCCGCCTGCGCCCCGCCGCCCGTGGCAGCTCGGCGTCGTCTTCACCTCACTATTGCGGCGTTGTACAGTATTGATAGCAAATAAGCGTGACACTGTCAACAACAAAATTGCACGCATTTCGTATTTTCTATGCATTACCGATGTAATATACCCCTATGGCGCTGAATTTCTGCACGCTTGCCTCTACTCCTTTTTTGTTTAAGGGAAATGTAACCTTAATTTTCCCTTGCCATGACTATGTACGAATTAACCAGTATTGAAACGTACCGCAATCCTCAACCTTTCTTTAACTGACGCGAGCGCCTAATGCCCGGACAACAAGAATAGACCAGTCTGTGTGAGGTGTCCGATATGAGTGGCAATGACAACAGGGCTGTCCGGCGCAACCCGCACATGTCGGGCGCCGCGCGATCGGGCTCGGGCGGCTGGCGGCGCTGGCGACGCTGGCGACGCGACCAGCGTGGCACGACGCTGCTCGAATTCGCCATCCTGGCGCCGGTTTTTTTCGTTTTCGTTCTTCTGAGCTTCCAGGTCGCCCTCGCCTACTTCGCCGCCAGCTCGATCGAGAACGCGACCGCCGACGCTGCGCGCCTCATCCGCACGGGCCAGGCGCAGGGGCTGGGCTTCGACAAGGCCCGCTTCAAGCAGGAGGTGTGCAGCCGGACCATCAGCTTCATCACCGATTGCCAGGCCAAGCTGCGGGTGGACGCGCGCACCGTCACGACCTTCGCTCAGATCCAGGCGCCCAAATGCCTGTCATCGAATGGCTCGCTCCAGGCCGAGTCGAACTTCGGGTTCGATCCGGGCGGCGCGGAGTCGATCGTCCTGGTGACCGTTTGCTACGAGCTCGACATCTTCGCCGGTCTGCCCGATTTCGGCTTCGCCAACACGCGAAACGGCAATTTCCTGATCCGCGCCTCGGCGTCCTTCAGGAACGAGCCCTATTCGTGAGGGCCGGCATGGCCGACCGAGCCGCGCATGCGCGCCCAACAGGCGGGAGAGAACAGATGCTGCCACGACCTGATCGGATCACTTCCCGGCTGGCCTTCGGAGCGCTCCGGCGCAGGAGGCGGTCCGGCCCGCGCACCGCGTTTGGGGCGCGCCTGAAGCGTTTCCTGCGCCACAGGGACGGGGTGGCGGCGGTGGAGTTCGGCTTCATCGCCCCGATCATGCTGCTGCTCTATGTGGGCCTCGTCACGTTCCTCCAGGGCTGGGCGATCAATACGCGTCTTGCGGGCATCGCCAGCATCACCGGCGACCTCGTGGCCCAGACCACGGGCGATCAGTCGAGCGGAACCGGCGGCCAGTCGAGCGTGCCCATCACGACCGCCGACCTCGACGACATCATGAAGATCGTCGACAGCTTCATCGAGCCCTACGATCCGACCAGCGTTCGCGTCACCATCACCAGCATGGTCATGCAGAACGGCGTGCCGGTCGTGGACTGGAGCTATGCGCACAATGGCGCGCCGAAGCATCCCAAGGGCAGCAAGCCGTTCCCCACCGCCGACATGCGCAAGATGCTCTCGACGAAGACCAATCTGATCGTCGCCGAGGTGCGCTACACCTTCAGCACGCGCTGGTATAACGCCATTGTCGGTGGCCGGTTCGGCGCCAACGCCCTCGCCCTGAAGGAGACCATGTTCTTCCTTCCGCGCCAGGCGGACCGCATCGTGCTGGCGCAGAACTAGCGCTGCCATTCGAGGCCGGGAACAGGCGCTGTCGGATTGGCGCTCAATCCGATGGTCGCGACACGCGATCGCTCGCCGCGCAGGCGCCAGGCCGATCAGGACGCGTTGCGCCGCGCGGCCTCCCATTGGCGCACCGCCTCGGCATCGCGCGCCGAGAGCTCGGGATAGTCGGGGTCCGAGCCGACATCGGGTGAAATCTTCCACGAGCGCGCGCATTTGCGGCCCTCGGCCAGCGCTGGCACGACGGCAACGCCCGAGACATCATCGAGCCGGAAGGCGCCCTTGGGCGGGCGCGAGCCCTTGATTTGGATGCCGCTCGTGATCGCCACCTCGGCCATATCCACGCCATCGAGCGCCGCCCGCAGCCCCTTGTCCCAGACATGCACAACCGGGGCAGCCTCGAGGCTCGAGCCGATCCGCTTCTCGCGCCGCTCCACCTCGAGCGCGCCCGTGATCACCCGGCGCACGGTGCGCACCTTCTCCCACTTCTCGGCGAGCACCTCGTCGCGCCAGCCTTTGGGCACTTTCGGGAAGGTTTCAAGATGCACCGAGCCGTCGTCCGACGGATAGCGCGCAAGCCACGCCTCCTCGGCCGTGAAGCAGAGCATGGGGGCGAGCCAGATGGCGAGATGGTCGAACAGCCGGTCGAGCACCGTGAGGCAGGCGCGCCGCGCCAGGCTGTCATAGGGCTCGCAATAGAGCGTGTCCTTGCGGATGTCGAAATAGAAGGCCGACAAATCCGTGATGCAGAAATTGTAGAGCGCATGGAAGACGCGCTTGAAGTCGTAAGACCCATAGCCCTCGCGCACGAGCGCGTCGAGCTCGGCCAGCATGTGCAGCACGTAGCGCTCGAGCTCGGGCATGTCGGCCACGCGCCTGACCACGAGACCCGGCTCGTAATGGGCGAGATTGCCCAGCATGAAACGCAGGGTGTTGCGCAGCTTGCGATAGGCATCCACGCTCGATTTCAGGATCTCGGGGCCGATGCGCAGATCCTCGGCATAGTCCTGGCTCATCACCCAGATGCGCAGGATCTCGGCCCCCGACTGCTTGATCACATCCTGGGGCGCGACGACATTGCCGAGGGATTTGGACATCTTGCGCCCGTCCTCGTCCATGACGAAGCCGTGGGTCAGCACACCCTCGTAAGGCGCGCGCCCGCGGGTGCCGCAGCTCTCGAGAAGCGAGGAATGGAACCAGCCCCGGTGCTGGTCGGAGCCCTCGAGGTAGAGCGAGGCCGGCCATTTGAGGTCGGGACGCTGCTCGAGCACGAAGGCGTGGGTCGAGCCTGAATCGAACCACACATCGAGGATGTCGGTGACCTGCTCCCAGTCGGCCGGGTCGTCGACGAGGCCCTTGAGATAGCGCGCCTTGGCGCCGCGCTTGAACCAGGCATCGGCGCCCTGCTTGCGAAAGCTCGTCCCGATCCGCGCGATCAGTGCCTCGGCGCCCTCGAACGTCGCGTTCGGAATCACCTCGCCCGTCTCCTTATGCACGAAGGCGGTGATCGGCACGCCCCAGGCGCGCTGGCGGGAGATCACCCAGTCGGGGCGGGTCTCGATCATGGCCTTGAGGCGGCGCTGGCCCTGGGGCGGGGTGAACCGGGTCTTGTCGATGGCCTCGAGGGCCAGCGCGCGGATGGTGGTCTTCTTGCACACGCCCTTCACCTTCACCGGCTTGTCCAGCGCGATGAACCATTGCGGCGTATTGCGGAAGATCACCGGTGCCTTGGAGCGCCAGGAATGCGGGTAGTCGTGCTTGAGACGGCCGCGGGCGATGAGCGCGCCCGCCTCGATGAGCGCCTGGATCACCGCCTCATTGGCATCGCCGAAGCGGCCCGTGTCGTCGATGACGCGCTTGGGGTGCGTGCCCCCGAAGAGCGGCACATGCTCGTAATAGGTGCCGTCCTCGCGCACCGTGTGCGGCACCTCGGGAATGCCGTCCTCGGCGAACCGGCCCTTGTGCTCCTCGTAGAGGTGGTAGTCGTCGGCGCCGTGGCCGGGCGCGATGTGCACGAAGCCCGTGCCCGTGTCCGCCGTCACGAAGTCGGCCGGATAGAGGCGCACGGGGAAATCATAGCCCTTCCCATGCAGGGGATGGCGGCAGACGAGCCCCGACGGGTCGACATCGCCCACTCGCTTCCACGCGCCGATGCGTGCCGCCTCGCGCACCTGCTCGGCCAGCGCATCGGCAAGAACGAACGTGTCTCCCCGCTTTGCCCAGTTGTCTTCGGGAGCATCGGTGACCTCGTAAAGTCCGTACTCGATCGAAGTTGCGTAGGCGATGGCGCGATTGCCCGGAATCGTCCAGGGCGTCGTCGTCCAGATGACCACGCTCGCATTCGCCAGTTTGCGATGCGCCGCGTCGTCCTTGTCGCCGGGCGGGGTCTTGATCGGAAACTTCACCCAGATGGTCGGGCTCGTGTGCTCGTGATACTCGACCTCAGCCTCCGCCAGGGCCGTGCGCTCGACCACCGACCACATCACCGGCTTGGAGCCCTGATAGAGCGCCCCGTTCATGGCGAACTTCATCAGCTCCTCGGCAATGATCGCCTCGGCCTCGAAGCTCATGGTCGTATAGGGGTGCTCCCAATCGCCCTCGACGCCGAGGCGCTTGAACTCGGCGCGCTGGACCTCGATCCACTTGGCGGCGAATGCCCGGCACTCCTGGCGGAAATCGTTGATCGGCACCTCGTCCTTGTTGCGCCCCCTGGCGCGGTACTGCTCCTCGATCTTCCATTCGATAGGCAGGCCGTGGCAGTCCCAGCCGGGCACATAGTTCGAATCCCGGCCCATCATCTGCTGGGAGCGTGTGATGACGTCCTTCAGGATCTTGTTGAGCGCATGGCCGATATGGAGATGGCCATTGGCATAGGGCGGGCCGTCGTGCAGGACGTATTTCTTCCGCCCCTTCGCGGCCTCGCGCATCCGGCGATAGAGGCCAAGCCGCTCCCAGCGTGCCAGAAGCTCCGGCTCGCGCTTGGGGAGCCCCGCGCGCATGGGAAAATCGGTCCGGGGAAGGAACAGCGTCTCGCGCCAGTCGCGCCCGTCCGCCCTGGGCGCATCCCCCGCCGCCTTCCCGGCCTTGCCAGCCTTGCCGCCGCTCACCACCTTGTCCGCTTTCGCCCGCCGGTCCGCCACGCCCGAAGCCCTCTTCCTGGTGATCCGCCATGGTGCGGCCATGCGGGCCGCGCGCCCTCTCTAGCAATGCCCCCGCCAACAATCCAGCGGCGATTGACCGCGCCATGGGGTGCCACGACACTTGACAGCAAGCACAGGCCCCGGCCTTTAGGCGCAGGGACCGAAGGCACACCGAATCGCGGGAGCGGGCATGAAGAT
This sequence comes from Methyloligella sp., assembly GCA_027058255.1. Lineage (GTDB taxonomy): Bacteria > Pseudomonadota > Alphaproteobacteria > Rhizobiales > JALUTE01 > JALUTE01. Next base: position 7,948 of record JALUTE010000166.1, read on the forward strand.
CAATGGCAACGAAATCAAGCCGGGCAATGTGATCCAGCACAAGGGCAGCCTCTGGGTGGCGGTCAAGACCAGCCACGTCAAGCCGGGCAAGGGGCCGGCCTATGCCCAGGTGGAGCTCAAGAACATCATCGACGGCACCAAGCTCAACGAGCGCTTCCGCGCCTCCGAGAGCGTCGAGCGGGTCCGCCTCGAGCAGAAGGACTACCAGTTCCTCTATGAGGAGGGCGATTCGCTGGTCTTCATGGACCTCGAGACCTATGACCAGATCTCCATCCCGAAGGAGCTTCTGGGCGAGCGGGCCGCCTTCCTGCAGGATGGCATGTCCGTCAAGGTCGAGAGCCACGAGGGCCGGCCCATCGGCGTGGAGCTGCCGCAGCATGTGACGCTCGAGGTGGTGGAGGCCGAGCCCGTGGTGAAGGGCCAGACGGCGGCCTCCTCCTACAAGCCCGCGATCCTCGAGAACGGTGTGCGGGTGATGGTCCCGCCCTTCATCTCCACCGGCGAGAAGATCGTCGTGGACACGAACGAGATCACCTATGTGCGCCGCGCCGAATAGCGAACAGACGCAAACGAAACTTGCGCCTGCTCCCCGTCATCATCCTCCCCGGGCTTGACCCGGCCATCGGACCGGGTGATCCAGGGCAACAAACGCGGAGCTTGCCGCCCTGGATTGCCGCGTCACGCGCGGCAATGACGAGTTTTGAGAGCTGTCCAGCTCTTGATCCGCACGAGCGCCCCATGGACGCCGCCGCCTGAACTCACAGATCGGATGTAATCGAGGTCATATGTGGTGCGCCTGCCCACGCGTTGAGCCTTGTCGGCAGAGGCCCATTTGCCCTGTTTCCCGGAGAGAAGCGCCGACTATACGCCGGCCGATTTATCAAGCTCGCCGAGGATATCGCGGTAATATTCGTTCATCTCAAAGAACTCATCCAGAGTAAGCTTGCGTTTTTCGAAACCCGACCGGAAGGTTCAGGCGAGCTACGGTGCGAAACGCCAGGGCCGGCATGAACCAGTGCAGAGCGGGGTTGCGGGCCCCGGCCCCACATCGTTTATGCTGGCGCCGGCCCTCTTGTGCTGAGCCTTGTCGGCGCGTTGCGCTGTGCCCCCGCACCCTGCCCGTGTGATGCTCCCATCCGGCATGGGGGGGGGGTGGTTGGCCCAAAACCGGAGCAGGCGGCAGAGGCTGGCATGATCCGTGCGGTCGGGATTGAGAATCCTGACCGGCCAAGTAAGCCATGTTTCTCACCTGTCCTCTACCGCGATCGCAATGCCATCGAGCGCATGTTCTGCCGGTTCAAGGATTTCCGCCGAATCGCCACACGCTATGACCGCCTCGCCAACATTTTCCTCGCCGCCCTCTGCCTCGCCGCAACCGTCTGCTATTGTTTATGAGTCTGGAGCCTAGTATTTCCACGCGCCAGTTACGAGTGTCATTCATAAGGGTCTGGCGGTCGATATGAACCCAGTGTTTGTTCGTCCGACCAGTCGGGTTCGGGAACAGGCGGAATGCCAGGGAAAGGCGCTGAGACGCTCTCGGCAATGATGTCAAATGCGCAGCCCGAGTCGCTGAAGACAACCCTGAAATGTCGACCGCCAGACCAACGAGTATCATGTTTCTTGACGATCTTTTCAAAATGCGAAATCCATCGGGACTCCTCTATTTCCACGAGTTTGTTATAGGCCACAATCGGAGGCATTAGACTTTCCGACAGTTTACAATAGGCGCTCACGCCCTTGAAACATATGATCGAAATGGCTGGCGGTTGATAATCACCATACGGTTTGGCGTCGCTACTGCGATCAATTTGGTTGGACGGAATATCGTAGTCATACTCATATGCAAGCATGGCATCGCCGCCGACAGTCATAAATCGAACACCAACGATCGGCATCTGTCCCACCCCAAGATCGTGCAATATCTTAGGCCTGTTCACTATTGTTCTCCTATCTGAGAGTGCTGCTTGCTCGGCTGCCAGTCCCCGTAATCCGGATGTGTCGGTGCCGGCTTGCAGCCTATTGTTTTTCAGTTGCGTATCAAGCCTTCGCTCGAATTCAGGATCACCAGTTCGATTTCTGAAATGGATTCGTCTGAGCGGAATCCCAGCTCTCCGCAGAGCAAGAAGCGAGCGGGTATTCAGTGCTATTACCTCTCCGTTCCGAACAATGATATCGACCGGGACATCGCGAGGACCGAGTTTACCCGTCCGCAAGGCGATCTGCGTCAGGCCCGCCGCGATCGCCGCCGCCGGCAAAGGCCGTGGCGCTTGTGTTCCTCATTATGCTGGGCTCGTGGGCGTTGGAGCGGTGCGCCGGGCAGGCCGGTCATGCAAGATGAAAGGCAGAGGCGCGGGCGGTGGCATCAGGAGCGGCGCCCCGGCCCGGCGCCGGAGTTCAGCTCCAGGGATGCCCTCTCATGCGCGTTCGGCCGCGACCTCCGGTCGGGCGTGACGCCCCGAGCGGCGGGGGCTACGAAAGCTGCACAGCAGCCCGTTCCTCGGCAATCGCGAGCGCACGCGCGATATAATCTTCGGTGATGTACGGTACGAACCCAAGCCGGTCGCCACTTGCGAAGGCTTCTGCATAGGACTGCAGCGTCGCCACATCCCCCGCATCCGCTAGTGCCGCAAGGTGCTTAAGGGGTTGAATCCCCACGCTGCTTGTGGGCAAGGCGCGCAAGCGCGCCAAAACGGCGTCTAGATCCTGCGCCCGGGCCCAATCCACGACCTCTTCGGAGATCCCGGCAATCACCTCCTCATTGATCGGTTGCGGAATCTTAGTCTCCCGGTCTCCCCAACCTATGGGCCCCACCAAGGGTATCAAATGCCGGGGCGTGCCATCGATCCGCTCCACCAGATCGTCGAACGCCGGCGTCGATACAAAGGGGGTCGCGGTCAGTGGTTTCGGCTCTTCATCGAAACGTTTGAACTCGATATACATCTGGACCCGCCTGTCACCCAAATCCCGTATGACATAGCGATCGCCGTCATCGCTTCCGGCCTCCCATCCGAGACCCGCAAATACCTTGATGACCTCTTTGAGCCTCATGGGTATCGTCCCGTCTTCACCAACCTGCCTGCCGCCAAGGCATTCGATCGAGCTCAGTACGTTGCGCAATGTTGTCTTGAGCAACATCACTCGCCAGCTCCTGGGTAGCGGACCACATACACCTCAGCCGGTCGGGTTTTTCAAACCCGACCGGAAGATTCAGGCGAGCCACGGTGCGAAAGCCAGGGCCGGAATGAACCAGGGCGGGGTTGCGGGCCCCGCCCCCATCGCTCATGCTGGCGCCGGCCCTCTTGTGCTGAGCCTTGTCGGCGCGGCTCGCTGTGCTTCCCACACCCTGCCTGTGTGATGCGCCCATCCGGCGTGGGGGGCGGTTGCCCCAGATCGGAGCAGGTGGCAGAGGCTGGCATGATCGGTGCGGTCGGGATTGAAAATCCCGACCGGCCAGGGTCGGGCGTGAGCCCCGAGCGGCGGGGGCGGGGCGCGCCAATGGCCAGGGTCAGGCGTGGCCGGTGCCGTATTTCTCGCCGAAAATCTTCTCCAGATCATATTGCCGGGCCAGAATGTCGTTGGGGTCCTCGAAGGCAACACCACGACAACCGGCCGCCTCAACCGCCTGCTTGAGCGTCTCCGAGCCCCAGATCGTCGCGATTTCCGGATCAGCCTGTCGCGCTATGTGATGCCCCTGCAAGGGGTCGCCCGCGACAAAGGCGATGCGGTAATAGCCGGGATGATAGTCCGGGTCCTCTTCCTCTCCGGGAAGAGGCGGCAACCTCTCCCGGAGGACGCTCCGCTTCTCGTCGATCGCCTGGACCATGGCGCAGACGTTGAGGACCGAGTAGCCTTCATGCGCCTGCCCATCCTTGCCGATGATGGTCATGGGGAAGAACTGCACATCCGCGCCGGCAACCTCCTCCAGAACGCGGCGCAATTTCGGGCTCACGACGGGGGTGTAACAACTCACGACATGAAGATAATCCCAGACGAGCAGCTTCTCCAGGGGCAGATCCTCGAAGACGCTCCTGAGGGGCCCGCCCACCTTGTCCGGCCAGGGCGCGCCCTCGAGCCGCTCACCGTCCATGAAAGGGTGGGTGTTCGGATGCATGGTCGAGGTGCCATCGGGCTGGGGGATCAGTTCATACTCCAGGTCTCCCACGGCCGCCATGGGGTAATCCTTCGACGATGCCCACTTATAGACTTTGGTCATGTGATCCTGCCTGTGCCTGGCTCACCGGGCATTGTTGAGGGGGCGGTTGCCTGTGCGCAGGCCCGCCCGCGCCTCGCGAAGTGGTTGCCCCAAAACCGGAGCAGGCGGCAGAGGCTGGCATGATCCGTGCGGTCGGGATTGAAAATCCCGACCGGCTAAGGTGCCGTCGTCATGGCCGGCGTTCCAGGGGCCGGTGCATCGCCGGCTCATTACGAGCCATGCCACATGCCATCCTTGCCTTTCCAAATCAATGGAGGAATTGTAAAAAACCAGCTATTCAGCTCAGCATCGTGCATGTCCTTGGCCTTTTCAGGCCAGCGCTCGCGCAGCCAGGCGATGATCTCGTCCGTGGGCGCGTCCCAATGGGTCTCGGGATCGTTGATCGTCAGCCCGCTCGCGGGTGGATTGCCGTCCCTCCAAAGCACATCTACACCGGGCCGAATCAACTTCACTTTACCGTCGTCAAGAAGTCTCTGGAGGAGAAAAAAGAAGGCCTCTTTCTGTTCTTCAAACGTATCTAGAGTATCGTATTCATGCCATAAACAGTTTATCCAGAGACCAAAACAGCCGTCATCGGGATCGGCAAGCGACTCATACACAGCATTCACCGCCTTACGTACTTTGCTCATACATATCATCATCGAAACTTTATTTCTTTCCTCGTTGTTCCCGCAACTGCAGGAGGAATATCAATGGTCCAGCGCCCGGTTCCAGATGAAGAAAAGTTCCTCAAATTGAAATTTCCGTAGCGCGTGGAGACCGTGTATATCACCTTCCCATTGGACAATATTGTTGTCGGCCTGGATGGCAAGGCCCGGCCGGTCAACTCGCTGAAATAGCGCTTGATCTCGGCATCGCTCATGCCTCTGAGCACCTTCGCGACCCCGCGGGTGCCGTCGTGAAGCACGGTTCTCTGCCCGATGCGGATTCCGCTCACCGCCGATGTCTTGTCGAACAGGCGGCGGACCTCACTCAGTCTAAAGGTTTGACTCGCTGACTCAAGGGCGAGATCGCCGGCCCCCGTGAGCCTGAAGACGCTGCCATCGGCGGTGCGGAACAGCGGCACGCCGCGCGATGCGCCATTGACCGCCGCCAGATGGCCGAGGGTGTCGTCGATCAGCCCGACGACCGTGTCGCCCTTCCTGAGCACGAGCCTGCTGCCGCCAGCAGCCACCGTGAAGGCCAGCGTGCTGCCGGCCAGCGCATCGCCGGCCGCAGCCTCGGCAAGGCCGATGCCAAGCTGGTTGAGGCAGTACAGCGTCGCCATACACGACCTGACCGCCTGGATGGCTCGGGGCACCAGGGGAGCGGCCGCAGCACCCCCGGTCATCGCCATGGCGAGGAAGAGCTTCGCCTTCTCCGCCAGGGCGAGCTTGCCCTCGACACGCTCCCAGGCCTGCAGATGCGCCGCGGCGCAGGCCGCGGAGGCGATACCACCGCATTTCACCCGGACGTAATGCTCATAATCCTGCCGGAAGCGGATGTTGCGTTGAACCTGCTGCCAGGCAGGTTGGAGCACGTCGAATGCGAAGGTGCCGTGCAGGAACCGCGCAACCAGCGGGCTGAGTTTGGCGATTTCCCTATAGCCCTGGAAGAAGCCCACCTTTTGCGCCATGGCCGCGGCGACACAGGCCGTGTCCGAGCAGGTCGCGGCGAGGAGGCGGTCGTTCTCAAGAGAGATGCGGCGCCACTTCTCCGCGAGGCGGCGTTGCTCCTCCTTGGAACATCCCGACGGTTTTGCCTTGCAAGCGAGCAGCTCTGCCTTCAGGTCCTTCAGGTTCTGATGCGTCAGGTAGTTGTTGATGGCGGCGGATTGGGCGATGGCGGCGCCCTGGTTGACGTCGGTTGCGCTGCCACGGGCCACGAGCGCCGCGGTGGCGCCGATGAGCTGGCTGACGGCAGAGAGCTGCTTCGGGTCGAGCCCGGAGAACAGACCGGCATTGGCGGCGATCGCCGAGGCCAGCGCCGAGGCCGCGCCAGCGGCGAATTTTCCTCCCGTCGCCTCGGCCGCGAGACCGCCGGCGATGGCGTGCGCGATCATGTTCAACACCGGCAGATCGTTCACGCCAAGCCCGTCGGTGAGATCGCCGATGGCGCCCTGGACGCCGGCGAGCACCTGGTTGACGGCCACCTGTTTCAGGCCGTCGAGAAGCAGCCGGTCGAATTTTCCGCCCTGGATGGCCGCGGTGAGGCCGGAGCGCACCACGGCGTGCACGGCGCCGCGCACGAGCTCGGGGCCGAAATTGTCGAAATTGCGCAGCAATGTCGCCGGGTTGGCGGGATCGAAGCTGGCAAGGGTGAGGCCGTTCTGGCTGCTCGATGTGATGCCGAGCGCGGCGTCGGAGAGGATCGTGGCGTCGAGGCCGGCGATGAGGCCCGCCGTGACCATGGAGGTGGCGAGCGACTTGACAAAGCCGGAGGAGCCGAGCTCGGCCAGAACCTTGGAGAGGTCGCCCTGATTGTTGATGAGCGAGACCGCCGCCCGCGAGGCGATCTGCGTCAGGCCCGCGGTGATGGCCGCCGGTGGTGGCGGAGACGGGGGTTATGATGTCAGGGGATTATGGGTCGGGCGATGGCGGAAGGCGGCGGGCGTGTGCCGGGGCCCTGCGGCGCGGGCGTGGCGCGCGCGGGCCGGTCACCGGGAGCGGCTCAGGCAGGTGCGCACGGCACGCCCGATCTCCTCCGGCGCGGAATCGGGCGGGATGGAAAAAACGTCCTCTGAAATTCCCTCGGCGCTG
>JALUTE010000167.1 GCA_027058255.1 Methyloligella sp.
CGGTCCACGTGATGGTCGAGCGCATCGCGGGACTGCCTGGCGTTCTCCTGGACCCGGCGGAGGTGGAGACCAATCTCGTCTTTTTCGAGATGGCGGACGGGCCGGATGCGGCCCGCGATCTCCTGCGCGCCCTCGCCGAGCGGGGCATCCGCATCGGTCTGGCGGGCGGGGCGCGGCTGCGGGCCGTGACCCATCTCGGAGTCACGCGCGAGGAGGTGCTCGAGGCTGCCGACGCCATGGCGGACATCCTCACGCCGGCCACGGCTTGAAAGAGGGGGCACCATGGCACAGCCAGAGGTCTCGACAGCCGCCGAGGGGGACGCCGTTACACGGCGCAAGGCCACCCCGCAGGCGCTCGGCTCCGTTCTCGACAGCCTGCGGCAGCATTTGCCGGGCCGCGTGGAGACGGGCGAGGCGGTGCGGCGCCAGCACGGCCACACGCTCACCTGGGTGCCGAACATCCCCCCCGACGCCGTCGTCTTCGCCGAGAGCACCGAGGAGGTGGCCGAGATCGTGCGCCTGTGCGCGCGCCATGGCGTGCCCCTCATCCCCTATGGCGCCGGCACATCGCTCGAGGGCCATCTCAACGCGCCCCTCGGCGGCATCTCCCTCGATCTCTCGCGCATGACCCGCATTCTCGAGGTCAATGACCGCGATCTCGACGTCACCGTGGAGGCGGGCGTCACCCGCGAGGCGCTGGAGAGCCATCTGCGCGACACGGGCCTCTTCTTCCCCGTGGACCCAGGCGCCCGCGAGGCGACCCTCGGCGGCATGGCGGCCACCCGCGCCTCGGGCACCACCACCGTCAAATACGGCTCCATGCGCGAGAACGTGCTCTCGCTTCGGGCGGTGATGGCCGATGGCCGCATCATCCGCACGGCCCGGCGGGCACGCAAATCGGCGGCCGGCTACGATCTCACGCGGCTGCTCGTCGGCTCGGAGGGCACGCTCGGCATCATCACCGAGCTGACCCTGCGCCTCTATGGCCGCCCCGATGCAATTCTCGCGGCGGTGTGCCCCTTCGCCGCGCTGGACGGTGCGTGCAATGCCGTCATCCAGGCCATACAACTCGGCCTCGGCGTGGCGCGGATCGAGCTGCTCGACCCGCTCTCCATCCGGGCCGTCAACGCCTATTCCAAGCTCGCCCTCGAGGAAGCGCCGACCCTCTTCCTGGAGTTCCACGGAACGAAGGCGGCGCTCGATGAGCAGATCACCGTGTTTCGCGAGATCGCCGAGGCGGAGGGCGCCTTGCGCTTCGACTGGGCCGCCAAGCCGGAAGAGCGATCCCGCCTCTGGCGCGCCCGGCACGATGCGTTCTGGGCGCTCGGCCATCTGCGCCCGGGCGCGGAGGCCGTGGTCACGGATGTCTGCGTGCCGATCTCGCGCCTTGCCGACTGCGTGGCCGAGACCGAGGCCGACATCGCGTCGGAGGGCTTCATCGCCCCGCTCGTCGGCCATGTGGGCGATGGCAATTTCCACCTCGTCCTGCTCGTCGATCGGAAGGATTCCGCGGAGCGCGCGCGTGCGGCGGCCTTCCTCGACCGTCTGGTCGGGCGCGCGCTCGCCATGGGCGGCACGGCGACGGGCGAGCACGGCATCGGCATGGGCAAGATCGCCCACATGGCCGCCGAGCACGGGCCCGCGCTCGCCGTCATGCGCGCCATCAAGCAGGCGCTCGACCCGGCCGGCATTCTCAATCCGGGCAAGATCCTCCCGCCCGAGGACGCGGGTACAGGCTAAAGGCGCGCCGGCGGGGCTCGGATCCGCGCAGCCGCGCAGCCGACAGGCGCTCGCTCGGCCTTGCCGCCGCGCCCTCCCTCCGGCTCACCGTCGGTGCGCTGCTGCGCAGGGCGATGCGCCCTCTCCGCGTGGTCGCCCGTGTGCAGCGGTGAGGGGTCAGGCGGAGGGTGCGGCCGGCACGCGCGGCTCGTCGCCTGAAGGCCCGGGCGAGAGAATGACCTGGCGGTGCGGATAGGGGATGGTCACGCCCGCCTCGTCCAGGGCGTATTTCACCGCGCGCATCAGATCGCGCTTGACGTCCCAGAACTGGGTCTTGCGGGCCCAGGCGCGCATCTCCAGATCCACCGAGCTCTCCGCCAGGGCGCGCACGAACACGGCCGGCGGCGGGCGCTTCAAGAGGCGCTCCTCCCGCTCCATGACCTGTTGCAGGACCGCCATCGCCTGGTCGATGTCGTCGTCATAGGAGATCGAGACCACGATATCGATGCGCCGGCGCGGGCGCATGGTGAAATTGGTGATGGTGCTGGAGAAGATTTTCGCGTTCGGCACGGCGATGAAGATGTTGTCCGGCGTGTGCAGCCGGGTCATGAACAGGCCGATCTCGTCCACCGTGCCGCTCTCGCCGGCGACCCGCACCGAGTCGCCCACCCGGAAGGGGCGCAGGATCAGCAGCATCAGGCCGGCCGCCACGTTTTGCAGCGTGCCCTGGAGGGCAAGGCCGATGGCGAGCCCCGCCGTGCCCAGAACCGCGATGATGCTGGCCGTCTGGACGCCGAACTCGGCGAGCACCAGAATGGCCGTGAGAATGAGGATGGAATAGCGGACGATCTGTGCGAGGATCGGCACCAGGGTCTGGTCGAATTTCTCGATGGCCTCGAGCTTGCGGCGCACCGCCCGGCTCGCCCAGCCCGAGACGGTGATGCCGGCGATGAGCAGGGCGATCGCCGTCGCCAGGCTCAGACCATAGGACACGCCCGCCTCCAGAAGCGCGGCGGCCTGGGTCTTGATCGTTGCAATATCCACCGTTTCCGCCATGGTCGTGTCTCGAATGTCCTTCGATCCCACAAGGGCTATGGCCGTGTTCAGGGCAGCCTTTTCCCGCAGGACGGCAAGGGGTCGCCTTCCGCAGGAGCTGCGTTGCGAGATACCATGGAACGCAGCGATGCCGCAGGGCGGTCGGCGGCCTTATCCACAAAGGCTTCACCGGCGGCGGCCGGCCGCTCGGCCAAGAGGCGGTGCGCACGCCCGCCGGGGGTTCAGAAGTTCGACGATCGCGGCCATAATGCGGTCACGATCGGACCGCACGACCTGAGAATTGACAGCGGGAAGCCAATTTCATGCCGAGTCTCATACGTTTTGTCGTCGTCCTGGGGGTCTTGGGCGGGATCGTGTTCGGAGGGCTCTACATCCTCGCGGAGTTTTTCGAGCCCGTGCCCAAGGAGGTGACCAAGCCTGTCTATGGCATCAAGGTTCGCACGCGCTAGAGGCGCCCGCTGCGCGCATTGCCAAGCGCGCTCGCCCTCTGGGAGGGCCATGCCGTTGCCACTGCTGGTCGGCGGCCTCGTCGCGGGCATGATGACGATGACGCTCGGCGCCGGGAAGGTCCATGCCGGCCCGATCGAGTCGGGTGAGCTGCCGCCGGTCATGGCGCCGCCTGCCGGTGACGGTCCATCCGCGGCGCTTCCCTATGATCTTTGGGGCGACATGGATATCGGCGCGCTCGAGGCGCTGCTGGCCAAGCTGGACCTTCCGCCCCGCTCGCCCGCCCTCTCCTCGCTATGGCGCCGTCTCATGACCGCGGGCGGCCCGCCGCCCCGGGGCGGTCGCACGGCAGGGCACTTTCTCGCCCTGAGGCTGGAGGCACTCTGGCGCGCCGGGCTGGTGGACGAGGTGGCCCGCCTCGCGGCCTCGAGCGGCAAGGCAAGCGAGCCGGTGGTCGCCGTCGCACTCGCGCGGGCAGAGCTCGCCCAGGGGCAGGTGGCCGGCGCCTGCGAGCGCGTGCGGGCGATTCCGGTTCACACCGCCGTGATGCCCAAAGCCATGCGGGGCGATGCGGTGCTCATCTCGGCCTGGTGCGCGGCGCGCGAGAAGCGCTACCGGGCGGCCCTGCTCACCATCGAGCTCGGATTCGACCAGGGGCTGGATGCACCGCTCGCCTTCGACATCGTCAGCGATCTTGCCGCCGGCATGCCGCGCCGCGCCAAACGCCGGCGCGCCAAGACTCGCCTGCCCAAGCGCGTGCGGCTGATCGACCATCTGTTCCTCTCGCTCGTGCCCGGACCGCGTGTGGACGCCGTCATTCCGCGCGCCGAGCCGGCGCTGCTGGTGGCGCTCGCCCGTGACGGCTCTCTCGCGCCGCGCCATCGTATCGCCGCAGCCGAGGCGGCGGCCCGCATCGGCGCCCTCGATGCCGAGGGCCTCGGGCGTGCCTATGAAAGCGCCCCGAGGGCGGCGCGTCCCGTCTCCGCCGGCGCTGCGAAACGGCTGGAGCGGGCCCGGCTCTGGCGTGCAATCGCCGCCGAGGCCGATCCCGCGCGCAAGGCGCGTCTCGTGCGCGATCTGCTCGGCCTCGGCCAGGGGGCGGACCTTTACGAGCCGATGGCACGGCTGCTCGCCGGCGCCGTGCGGGATATCCCGCAAAACGCGGCCACGGCCTGGTTCGCCGAGACGGGCATCGAGATTGCCGCTGCAGCCGGCGACTTCCAGCGCGCCCTCGGCTGGGCCGTGTTCGGCAGCGCCGAGGAGAGCTCGGGAAGCGGGCTGCTCCATTGGCTGACCCTGCTCGACATCGGCCAGGGCGAGGCGTTGGTGCCGCGAGGCTCCGGCATCGCGCTGACCGAGGAGATGGCGCTCGCAGGCCGCTTCGCCCCCCGTGTCTTGCATCTCCTGGTCACCGTGCTCGACGCGCTCGCCTATGAGGTGCCGATTCCCCTCTGGGAGGCGGCGAGCCGCACGCCGCAGCCCAATGACGGCTACCTTCCGCCGACCGGCCTTCTCTCCGAGCTCCAAGCGGCGGCCAAGGCCAGGGCCTATGGCAAGACGGTGCTTCTCGCCATGGCGGCGCTCGGGCCGAAGGGGCCGCGCGGCGCGCATATGATCACCCTTGCCGATACCATCCGCGCCTTGCGGGCGGCGGGCCTGGAGCGCGATGCGCGGCGCATCGGCTTCGAGGCGCTCTTTCCCCTTTGGCCGCGCCGCGCCAGCCATTGATCCGCTGGCGCATGTGCGAGCTCGGCGATGGCGAGCCGGACACTCGCAATCCGGGGCGCGCGCTACCCGGTTCTGCCGCCAGGGCCGGGCAGTGGGCTTGAAGTTCGCTCCGACTGCGGGCATGTGTGCAGCCATGGCCGCTCCGCGCGCCAGCGGAGCCGTGAGCGAGAACGAGAGGGCAGCGCCCGAGGAGGTTGCATGGATCGCGGTGATCGGGTTTGGGACCGGGAGCAGGAGGCGGGCGGCGCCGGCGCCGCGGCAGACGGGCCGGATCTCGGCCCCATGCCGGAATGGGATCTGGACGATCTCTATCCGGCGCCCGATTCGGAGGCGCTCACGGCCGATCTCGAGGCCGCCGAGCGGAGCGCCAAGGCCCTCGCCGAGCGCTGCCGGGGCAAGCTCGCCGCCATGGCCGAGGCGGGTGCGCCGCTCGCCGAGGCCATTGGCGACTACGAGGCGCTACAGGACCGGGTGGGGCGCATCGGCTCCTATGCAGGGCTGCGCTATGCCGCCGACACGGCCGACCCGGAGCGGGCGAAGTTCCTCGGCGACATCCAGGGCCGGTTGACCGAGATCGGCACATCGGTGCTCTTTTTCACCCTGGAGCTCAACAAGATCGACGATGCGGTTCTGGAGAGCGCCTTCGCTTCCTCGCCGGAGCTCGCTCATTTCCGGCCCTGGATCGAGGATCTGCGCAAGGCGCGGCCCTATCAGCTCGATGAGGAGATCGAGCGCCTCTTTCACGAGAAGTCACTCACCTGCGCCGCCGCCTGGAACCGGCTTTTCAACGAGACGACGACGGCGCTGCGCTTCGAGGTGGATGGAGAGCGCCTCGCCATCGAGCCGACACTCAACCTGCTCATGGACCCGAGCGAGGAGAGGCGCCGCGCGGCCGCCGAGGCGCTCGCCAAGGTCTATGGCGAGAATCTGCGCCTTTTCACCCTCATCACCAACACCCTCGCCAAGGACAAGGAGATCTCCGACCGCTGGCGCGGTTTCGAGGACGTGGCCGACAGCCGCCATCTCGCCAACCGCGTGGAGCGCGAGGTGGTCGAGGCGCTGGTCGAGACCGTGCGGGGGCACTATCCCGCCATCGCCCATCGCTATTACGCCATGAAGGCGAAATGGCTCGGCAAGGACAAGCTCATGCACTGGGACCGCAACGCGCCCCTGCCCGAGCAGCCGGAGCGGCTCTTCGCCTGGGACGAGGCGCGTGCGGTCGTCCTCGGCGCCTATGGCGCCTTCTCACCGAAAATGGCGGAGATCGCCGAGCCCTTCTTCGAGAAGGGCTGGATCGACGCCCCCGTGCGGGAGGGCAAGTCGCCGGGGGCCTTTTCCCACCCCACCGTGCCGAGCGCCCATCCCTACATCCTGCTGAACTATCAGGGCCGCCCCCGGGACGTGATGACCCTCGCCCATGAGCTCGGCCATGGCGTGCATCAGGTGCTTGCCGCCGTCCAGGGCCCGCTCATGGCGCCCACCCCGCTCACCCTTGCCGAGACGGCGAGCGTGTTCGGCGAGATGCTGACCTTCCGCGCGCTTCTCGAGCGCACGCCATCCGGCCCCGAGCGCAAGGCCCTGCTCGCCGGCAAGGTCGAGGACATGATCAACACGGTGGTGCGCCAGATCGCCTTCTACAGCTTCGAGCGCAAGGTGCATCTCGCGCGCCGCAAGGGCGAGCTCACAGGCGAGCAGATCGGCGCCATGTGGCTGGAGGTGCAGGGCGAGAGCCTCGGGCCCGCGGTGGAGCTCGGCCCGGGCTATGAGCATTTCTGGTGCTACATCCCGCACTTCATCCATTCGCCCTTCTATGTCTACGCCTATGCCTTCGGCGACTGCCTGGTGAACTCCCTCTATGCGGTCTATGAGGAGGAGGCCGGCGAGGGGGGCGATGCATCCTTCCAGGAGCGCTATTTCGAGATGTTGCGCGCCGGCGGCACCAAGCACCATTCGGAGCTGCTCGCCCCCTTCGGACTCGATGCGCGCGATGCGGATTTCTGGGCGCGCGGGCTCTCCCTCATCACGCGCATGATCGACGAGCTGGAGGCCATGGACGTCTGAGCCCCGGCCTTGCCCGCGCAGGCGGGCGCGAGCCGCCCATGCGGCCCAGCCCACATCCTAGAGCCTGTTCAACTTGCATGGATGCATAGCCGGCATTTCTGAGATAGTTGGCGCACTCTTCTGGGGAGAATTGATCCAGCAAGCCGCCGATGGCGTCTGAGATGGCGCCAATGATCGGGCCGTTGACGACGCAGGCCGCCTCGATGCGGTCGCACCGGAGCGGCAATGAAGGTCATGGTGCGCCAGTGGCCGTGCGGTACGACATGCCGGCCTCAACGGTCGCCTTGATCCGTGTGCGAGGATCGGGACTGAGTGGTTTGACCATGGATGCTGGCTTCCTTTCCAGCACCCATCACGCGGCGCCCTTCTTGAATCACTGTAAGCAAGAAAAGGGAATCCCAAAACGATTCCGCAAAACTTGAACGCGCTCTAGAGGAGCGAAGCGAGCGGCGCTGCGTCCGCGCGCTGCGGGGGCCATCCGCACGCCGCCCTCCGCCGGGCTGTGCCAGCATCGCCGCGGATTTCCGGTCAGGTCTGGCTGGAGCGCCCCTTGCCCGGCACGTCGCGATGCGGCGTCGGCAGATACTCGACCGTCGGAACGGCTTTCGTTGGCTGGGGATAGAGGCTCATCATCTCCAGAACCGCCTCGGGCATATCGGTCTCGACATTGAGGCCGAGGCTGCGCGCCTCGTCGGCGAAGATGGGGTAGTCATGGGTCCACACGCCCTCGCTCAGGGTCTTGGCGAGGGCGCATGCCTTCTCCGGCTCCATCTGGCCTTCGAGCAGTTTCTCGGCGGTGGCGCGGATCTGGGCGATGGCCTTCTTGCCGAGGTCCGCCATCACCAGCGTCTGGTCGTCGATCTTGTCCACCGGCTTCTGCTCGATCACCCGCTGCAGGGAGGCCGCCGGCTGATTGCCGAGCTGCGGGTCGATGGGGCCGAGGGCCGAGTGCTCGCACATGCGGATCTCGTCGGCGGCAAGCGCGATCAGCGTGCCGCCGGACATGGCGAAATGGGGCACGAACACGGTGACCTTGGCCGGGTGAGCCTTGATGGCGCGGGCGATCTGCGTCGCGGCGATCACCATGCCGCCGGGGGTGTGCAGGATGATGTCGAGCGGCACGTCGTCATCGGTGAGCTGGACCGCACGCAGCACCTCCTCCGAATCGTTGATGTCGATATAGCGCATGAGCGGAAAGCCGAGAAAGCTCATGGTCTCCTGGCGGTGCACCAGCAGGATGACCCGCGACCCCCTCTCCTTCTCGATCTCGGCGATCTTGCGCTGGCGCATGCTCTCCAGCAGCCGTTTCTGCATGTAGGGCTGGAACGCCATGAGGAGGAAAAACAGCCAGAAGAGATCCGATAGGTTCATTGCCAAGGTCCTTTCCCCGTCCGTCGTCCGTTCGGCAGGAAACCGTGCACGCCCTCGTCACGCTGAAAGGGCCGGTAGGTGTCGGGGCCATGGCGGATCAGGTCGATGATCAGCCAGCCGACCGCAAAGCCCCCGATATGCGCCCACCAGGCAATGCCGCCCGTGAGCCCGGCCGTTCCCGCGAGCAGGCCGCCAAGCCCGCCGAGCAATTGCATGATGAACCAGATGCCCACGAAAACGGCGGCGTGCATCTCGAAAAAGAACGGCACGATGAATACGGGAACCACCACCAGCATGCGCGACAGGGGGAAGAGCCGCATATAGGCGCCCATGATCCCCGCAATGGCGCCGGAGGCGCCGAGCGCCGGAATGGTGGAGGTGGCATTGACCCAGGCATGGGCCGCGCTCGCCCCGACGCCGCACAGCATGTAGAAGACGAAATAGCGCCCATGGCCGAGCCGGTCCTCGATGGCCGGGCCGAAGATGAGCAGCATCCACATATTGCCGAGCAGATGCACCCAGCCGCCATGCAGGAAGATGTTGGTGACGAAGGGCAGGAACAGGCCGCTGTCGATACCCTGGGCCTCGGCCCATCCGGGATAGAAGAAGCGCGCCGGGATGAGGGCGAAATGCTGGAGGAAATGCTCGCGCACGGGCGGGGGAAGCGAGATCTGATAAAGGAAGGCGAGCACGTTCACGGCCACGAGCGACCAGGTGACGAGCGGCATGTAGCGGGTGGCGACGGTCGTCTTGATCGGAAACACGTCTGGCTCTTCCCCCTTGGCGCCTGCCGTTCGCGGCCCTCGAGGCCATGCGGCCACGCAGCAGCTTCGCTGCCCAATGTGGCGAGTGGGCGCGCAAGGTGCAATAGCCTCGTGCTGCCCGTCTCAGGCGCCGCGTGCGGGCGGCTTGCCGCCGATCGCCTCGGTGACCCTGGCGGCGGCCCGTTTCACCAGGGGGCCGAACTCGCCCAGCGTCTCGTCCGACATGCGCACCGTCGGGCCGGAGATGGAGATGCCGGCGATGGCCTCGCCATATTCGTTGAAGATCGGGGCGGCAAGGCACCGCATGCCGATATTTCGCTCCTCATCATCGATGGACCAGCCGCGCCGGCGGGTGCGCTCGAGATCGGCAAAGAGCGCGGAGGAGGAGGTGATCGTGTTCGGCGTGTAGGCTCTGAGGCCCTTCTTCTGCAAGATGCGCTCGACGTCCTCGCGGTCCATCTGCGCAAGGAGCGCCTTGCCGATGCCCGAGGCGTGCATGGGCCCGCGTGTCCCCTGCCGGAAGAAGGCGCGGATGGCCTGCGGCGTCTCGACCTGGGAGACGAACACCACGTCGCCGGCATCGGCGATGGCCATGTTGGCCGTCTCGCCGGTCGCCTCCATCAGGGCGCGCATGATCGGCCGTCCCGCCTCGACGATGCTGGTGCGGCGCACGAAGGAGCTGCCGATCCGAAACGCCTCCACCCCGATCATCCAGTTCTGGGTCGTCTCGTCGAAATCGACAAAGCCGTGCCGCTGCATGGTCATGAGCAGCCGGTGGGCGGTGGAGGGGGCCATGCCGGCGGCAAGCGCGAGCTCTGTCAAGGTCGCCTCGTCCGCGCGGGCGAGGGCGCCCAGAAGGGCGAAAGCCCGGTCGAGTGTCTGGACGGTCTGAAGCGGCTTCTCGCCCGGGGCGGTGCGCGGGCGGCCGCGTGTTCTCTTGATCATGGTTCTCTCTGGCATGGCATGGCTCCGTAGCGGCAGGGGGCAGCCCCTGCATTGTCCGCAATTTCGAGAAATTTTTCCACTGATTTTTCAATCACGCATTCGGAATAATGAAAACGCTGATATATCAATGGGATATGCGATAATCCAAAAGAATGGAAAATATTTCCAGAAATATTGCGCTCTGCCGTGCTAGCCTGTATGGTGTCCGCAACAGACGATAAGGAGAGCCGCCATGGCGGGAGAGAACCCGGTCTTCATCCCAGGGCCCACCAATATGCCGGAGCGCGTGCGCCGCGCCATCGACATTCCCTCGCGGGACCACCGCGCGCCCGATTTCGTTGCCTTTCTCGGCCCGCTGCTGGACGATGTGAAAGCCGTGTTCAAGACGCGCTCGGCCGAGATCCTCACCTTCCCGGCGAGCGGAACCGGGGGCTGGGAGGCGGCCATCACGAATGCGCTCTCGCCCGGCGACAAGGTCCTGGCGGCGCGCTATGGCATGTTCTCCCAGCGCTGGATCGACCTCTGCCGCCACCACGGGCTGGACGTCGAGGTGCTCGAGTGTCCCTGGGGCGAGGGCGCGCCCGTGGCCCGCTATGGCGAGCGCCTGGCCGCCGACACCGGGCACGAGATCAAGGCCGTTCTCGTCACACACAACGAGACCGCGACAGGTGTGGTGAGCGACGTGGGCGCGCTGCGCCGCGCCATGGATGCGGCGGGCCACCCCGCCATGCTGTTCGTCGATTGCGTGAGCTCGCTCGCCTCCATGGATTTCCGCATGGATGAGTGGGGCGTCGACATTGCGGTCAGCGGCTCGCAGAAGGGCTTCATGCTGCCGGCCGGCATGGCCATTCTCGCCGTCAGCCCCAAGGCGATGGCCGCGTGCGAAAGCGCCCGCTCGGGCCGGTCCTTTTTCGATTTCCGGCAGATGGCCGGCGCCACGGGGCAGGGCGGCTATCCCTACACCCCGCCGCTCCAGCTTCTGGCGGGCCTGCGCGAGAGCCTCGACATGCTGCTCGAGGAGGGGCTGGAGAATGTCTTTGCGCGCCATCGCCACATCGCCGAGGGCGTGCGCCGCGCCGTCGATGCCTGGGGCCTGCGCCTGTGCGCTGCGCGGCCCGAGCTCTA
The DNA here is from genome assembly GCA_027058255.1 of Methyloligella sp. Lineage (GTDB taxonomy): Bacteria > Pseudomonadota > Alphaproteobacteria > Rhizobiales > JALUTE01 > JALUTE01. Next base: position 11,217 of record JALUTE010000167.1, read on the forward strand.
TTCCGATACGGTCAGCACCGTCATGGTTCCGGAGGGCTTCGACGCGGAGGCGCTCACCAATCACGCCTTGCAGGCCTATGGGGTCTCCTTCGGCATCGGCCTCGGCGAGACGGCGGGCAAGGCCTTTCGCATCGGCCATCTCGGCATGTTGAGCGAGACCCTCGCGCTTTCGGGCCTGGCCACCATCGAGATGGCGATGCGCGACCTGGACTATCCCATCACCCTCGGCTCCGGCGTGGCCGCGGCCCAGGAGCACTATCGCGCCGGCCGCCGCCTCGCCCGGGCGAGCGCGGCTTGACCCTGGCGGACCGACCTTCGGAGGACTTGAGCGCCCATGAACGACCAGAGCACGGATATCTACATTCCCACATTCGAGGACGTGAAGGCCGCGCGCGAGCGCATCGCGCCCCATGTTCATCGCACGCCGGTGCTGACCTCCAGCACCTTCGACCGCATGACCGGCGCCGAGCTCTACTTCAAGTGCGAGAACTTCCAGAAGGCGGGCGTGTTCAAGGCCCGCGGCGCCTCCAATGCGGTGTTCGGGCTGTCGGACGAGCAGGCCGCGCGAGGGGTCGCCACCCATTCCTCGGGCAATCACGGGCTTGCGCTCTCCTATGCGGCGGGGCGGCGCGGCATCACCGCCACGGTCGTGATGCCGCGAACGGCGCCCGAGGCCAAGAAGGCGGCGGTGCGCGGCTATGGCGGCACGGTCGTCGAGTGCGAGCCCTCCACCTCGGCGCGCGAGGCCAGGCTCGAGGAGGTGATCGCCGAGAGCGGCGCCGATTTCGTCCACCCCTATAACGATCATCGGGTGATCGCGGGACAGGGCACCTGCTCGCTGGAGCTGCATGAGGACGTGGGGCCCCTCGACGCGGTCATTGCGCCCATCGGCGGCGGCGGCATGATCTCCGGCACCTGTCTCACCCTCTCCAACATCGCGCCGCAAACCAAGATCTATGCCGCCGAGCCCGAGCAGGCGGATGACGTCTACCGCTCGTTCCACGCGGGGCGCATCATCGAGGACGACGCGCCGCAGACCATCGCCGACGGGCTGAAGGTGAGCATGCGCCCGCGCACCTGGCACTTCGTCTCCAGCTATGTGACGGACGTCTTGCTGGTGAGCGAGCAGGAGATCATCGACGCCATGCGCCTCACCTGGCAGCGCATGAAGATCGTCATCGAGCCATCGAGCGCCGTCGCCCTCGCGGCGGTATTCCGGAACAAGGACCTTTTTGCCGGCAAGCGCGTCGGCGTGATCGTCACGGGCGGCAATGTCGATCTCGACAGGCTGCCCTGGCTGTGAGGCTTCAGGAGACCCCCCATGAACAAGCACGTCCCCATCGATACCTTCGAGGTCGGCTACAATATTCCCGCCAAGGCGGGCATGAGCGTCGATGACATCCAGACTCCCTGCCTGGTCGTCGATCTCGACGCCCTGGAGGAGAATCTCGACCGGATGCAGAAGCAGGCCGACGAGATGGGCGTGCGCCTTCGGGTGCACGGCAAGATGCACAAATCGGCCGATATCGCCAAGATGCAGATCGCGCGCGGCGCCTGCGGCATTTGCTGCCAGAAGGTGAGCGAGGCCGAGGCCTTCGCCCGCGAGGGCATCCGCGACATTCTCGTCTCCAACCAGGTGCGCGATCCGGCCAAGATCGACCGCCTCGCCCGCCTGCCGAAGCTGGGGGCGCGGACCATCGTCTGTGTGGACGATCTGGCCAATGTGGCCGACCTCGCAGCCGCCGCCCAGCGTCACGGGACCGAGATCGAGGTTCTGGTCGAGATCGACTGCGGCGCCGGGCGCTGCGGCGTCACCGAGACGGCGGATGTGGTCGCCATCGCCAAGGCCATCGACGCGGCGGAGGGGCTGAAATTCGCCGGCCTTCAGGCCTATCAGGGCGCCATGCAGCATCTCGAGGACTACAATGAGCGCAAGGAGAAGATCGACATCGCCGTCGCCATGGTGCGCGATGCGGTCGAGGCGCTCCAGGCCGAGGGGCTCACTTGCGACATCATCGGGGGCGGTGGCACCGGCTCCTACTATTTCGAGGGCAATTCCGGCGTCTACAACGAGCTGCAATGCGGCTCCTACGCCTTCATGGATGCCGACTATGGCCGGGTGCGCGACGAGAACGGCCGGCGTATCGACGAGAGCCAGTTCCGCAACGCGCTCTTCATCCTCACCTCGGTCATGAGCCATGCCAAGGCGGACAAGGCGGTGGTGGATGCGGGCCTCAAGGCCCAGTCGGTGGACAGCGGCCTGCCGACCGTCCATGGCATCGAGGGCGTGGAGTACATCAAGTGCTCCGACGAGCATGGCGTCATATCCGACCCCGAGGGCAAGCTCGCCATCAATCAGAAGGTGAGGCTCGTGCCCGGCCATTGCGACCCCACCTGCAATGTGCATGACTGGTACGTGCTGATCCGCGGCGACAAGGTGGAGGATGTGATCCCGGTGACGGCCCGCGGTCTGGCCTACTGACATGCTGGTGGTGAGCGAGGAGGCCTGCCGCAGGCTGATCACCCCGGCCCTGGCGCTGGAGGCGGTCGAGGCCGTCTTCGCCGCCATGGCGCGGGGCGACGCGCGCAACTTTCCCGTCATTCGCGAGGCGCTCGGCCATGCCGATGCCCTCTATGGCTTCAAGTCCGGATTCGATGCGAGCGCCATGCTGCTCGGTCTCAAGTCCGGCGGCTACTGGCCGGGCAATGTGGCGCGGGGGCTGACCAACCACCAATCGGTCGTGGCGTTGTTCGACCCGGACACGGGCCAGGCCCGCGCCCTCGTCGGCGGCAATCATCTGACGGCGCTGCGCACAGCGGCCGCGAGCGCCGTCTCCATCAAGCATCTGGCCCGGCCGGATGCGCGGGTGCTCGGCATCATCGGGGCGGGGCATCAGGCGCCCTTCCAGCTCCGCGCCGCGGCGGCCGTGCGCGCCTTCGAGCGCGTCGTCGCCTGGAACCGGGACGCCGCCAAGCTCGACCGGCTGGAGGCGGCGGCCCGGGACTGCGGCCTTGCCTTCGAGCCCGCCGATCGCAAGCGCGTGGGCGCCGAGGCCGATGTCATCATCACCATCACCTCCTGTTTCGAGCCCTTGATGATGCGCGACTGGGTGCGCCCGGGCACCCATATCGCCGCCATGGGCACGGACACGCAGGGCAAGCAGGAGCTCGACCCGGAGCTGGTGTCCGCCGCCTCGGTCTTCACCGACGAGGTGGCCCAATCGGTTGCAATCGGCGAAGCGCAGCATGCGGTGAAGGCGGGCCTCCTGCGCGCGGACGCCATCGTGCCCATCGGCGCCGTCATCAATGGCGATCATGCGGGGCGCAGCGGCGCCGACGAGATCACGCTCTTCGACGGCACGGGCGTCGGGCTCCAGGACCTCGCCGTTGCCGGCGCCGCGGTCGAGAAGGCCGAGGCCGCCGGCCTTGCCGCGCGGGTCGCCCTATAGGACCCGGCCAGCCTGTTTGCGCGGCCGGGGACGGGAAGCACCCGGCTCTGGTTGCGGAGACGCAAACATAAGATACGCGTCACGCCGGGTGATGACGGGGAGTAGGCGCAAGTTTCGTATGCGCCGACGCTCTAGGAGGGCTCGTCCGGCGAGCGGGAGCGCCCGCGATCGACGGGGCGATAAATTCCGGTCTCGGGGTC
>JALUTE010000168.1 GCA_027058255.1 Methyloligella sp.
GCGGACCTCGAGCGGCAAGCGGGCCTTGCTCCGGCCCACGGCCTCGATGGCGTCGGCCAGCTCCGCGATACCCTCCCCCTCGGTCGCGGAGGTGGTGAGCACCGGAACATCCCGCCCGCCGCCGAGCCGGAGGGTGAGCGCGGCTTCGAGAACGCGCGCCGCCTCGCGCGCGCCGGGCAGGTCCGCCTTGTTGACCACGAGAATGTCGGCGATCTCCAGAATGCCCGCCTTCATGGCCTGGATGTCGTCGCCAAGGCCGGGCGCGGTGATGACCACGCGCACATCGGCGATGGCGGCTATGTCCACCTCCGACTGGCCGGCCCCCACGGTCTCGAGGATCACCACGTCCTTTCCGGCCGCATCCATGGCGTCGATCATCCTGAGCGCCGCCGGCGAGAGGCCGCCAAGCGCCCCGCGCGAGGCGAGCGAGCGGATGAACACGCCATCATCGCCCGTGTGCTCGCCCATGCGGATGCGGTCGCCGAGAATGGCGCCGCCCGAGATGGGGCTCGACGGGTCGACCGCCAGCACGCCGACGGTGCGGCCACGCTCCCGCAGGCTGCGGACATAGGCGCTCACCAGGCTGGACTTGCCCGCCCCTGGCGCGCCGGTGAAGCCGACGATGAGGGCGTGGCCGAGATGGGGGCGCAGCTCGGCAAGCAGGGCGGGCGCCGCACGCGAGAGGCGCTCGAGCTCGGTCAGCGCGCGCGCCAGGGCACCGATGTCGCCGGCACGCATGCGGCGAACCAGCTCGGCGGCCATGCCACCTTCCGTGCGGGAGTCTTGCGTGCTCGCCATAAGGGTGTGCCGGGTCTCGCGCCTCAGGGAACGATCAGGGGCTCGCCCTTCCCATAGACGGCCCGAAGGCGCGCGCATACCTCGCCATGGGTCGCACCTGCGCCGATGGCCTCGATCACGGCCGCGAAGACGTTCTCGCCTTCGCTTTCGGCTGCCCGCGCAAGCCCGTCGAGGCCGCGGCGGACCGCATCGGCGCTGCGCGCCCGCTTATGGGCCTCGAGGCGCGCCACCTGCCGGGCCATGATCTCGGGCGGCGGCGGGCGGAAAGCGGGAGCGGAGGCGGGAGCGGGCCGCGCCTCGTCCCCCGCCTCCTCGAGGCGGTACCTGTTCACGCCCACCACGGTTTGCGCCCCGCTCTCCACCCGCTCCTGCCATGCGAGCGCGGAGGCGCCGATCATGCGTTGCACGAGCCCCGTCTCGACGGCCCGATACATGCCGCCCGCCTCCTCGATCCGCCCCATGACCGCCTCGATGGCCGCCTCCATCTCGCCTGTCAGCGTCTCGACATAGTAGGCCCCGCCGAGCGGGTCGATCACCTCTGTCAGATGCGCCTCCTCCTTGAGGATGTTCTGGGTGGCGACCGCAATGCGCGCCGCCTCCTCGCTCGGCACCGACAGGGCCTCGTCATAGGCATCGGTGTGCAGGGATTGCAGGCCGCCGAAGATCCCCGCCATGGCCTGCACGGCGACGCGGGCGATATTGTTGAGGGGCTGCTCGCGGGTGAGATCGACGCCGGAGGTCTGAGCGTGGAACTTGAAGCGCCAGGATTTCGGGTTCCGGGCCCCGAAGCGCTCGCGCACCACGCGCTGCCAGATGCGCCGGCCGGCCCGGAACTTGGCGATCTCCTCGAAGAAGGAGATGGAAATGTCGAAGAAGAACGTGAAGCGCGGCAGGATCGCATCGGCCGCCATGCCGCGGGCGATGCAGTCCTCGGCATATTGAATGGCGCTCGAGAGGGTGAGGCCCATGGCCTCGGCAGGCGTTGCCCCGGCCTGCTGCATGTGCTGGCCCACCACCGAGAGCGGGTTCCAGCGCGGCAGGGCCTCGAGCGCATAGGCGATGTGGTCGGTAAGGATGCGCCGCGCACCGGGCAGGGCGATGCGGAAGAACATGTGATTGGAGACGAAGTGGGAGAGATAATCGCTCTGATTGGACGTGCCGGAGATGCGCGCACGCGGCACGCCCCGCCTATCGGCCACATTGAGAAGGAGCGCGAGCAGGGTGAAGGGCGAGGGGTCGTTGAGCGCCGTCGAGAAGTCGCCGAGCGGGATGCCCTCATAGCAGGCCGCCATGTCGTCCACGGTGTTGACCACGGTGCCGCAGGTGCCAAGCAGCACGGGCGGCACCGCGTCGGCATCGAGACCGCGATAGACCGAGTTGCAGGGGATGAGGCTCGCCGCGTTCACGCCATGGTCGATGAGGGTGCGCAGACGCCGGTTGAAATCCTCCGGCAGGCCGAAGCCGATGAGCTGGCGCTGAGTCCAGGTGCGGCCGCGATACATGCTGGGATAGATGCCGCGGGTCATGGGCGGCCCACCCGGATGGCCGAGATCGGCCATGTAGCGCGTGCTGTCCCAGTCGGCCGGGGTGTAGAGGGGGGCGATCTCGATGCCCGACCGGTTGCGCGGATTGCGCGCTGCCGCCCCGCTCTCTCCATAAGCCTTCTGCCACGCCGCGTGCGATGGCTCGAAGCCCGGTAGGAAGAGCTGCTCGGGCTCGGACGCGGACTCCGGCTCGGACTCGGAGGCGCGCTGCGATGCGGCCGGGGCATGCCGGGGTGCCGATGGCAGCCGCGTGCGGGACCGTGTCATGCCGCCCCCTCCCCCTCGCGGGCATCGCGGGCGCTGCGGCTCAGGGCGCGCACCGTCTCGACAATGTCCTCGCGCGCCGCGCCCGGGTGAAAGATCGCGGCAACACCCGCCTCCTCAAGGATTTGCGCGTCCGCCTCGGGAATGATGCCGCCGACCACGACGCGCACATGGCCAAGGCCCGCCTCGCCGAGGGCCGCCATCAGCTCCGGCACCAATAGATGATCGCTCGCAAGCGAGCTGATGCCGATCACGTCCACGTCCTCCTCGAGGGCAAGGCGCACGACGCGCGCCACCTCCTGCCAGGGCGGCGTGTAGACGACCTCCATGCCCGCATCGCGCAGGAATGCGGCCACCACACGGCTGCCGCGATCATGGCCATCGAGACCGATCTTCGTGATCAGCACTTTGGGCGGATGGTCCATGTGCCTCGCGCCTCGCACCAGTCCGGCGCGGCCACGTGCTCGCGGCCGCGGCGCCCTCGCGCTTGCCCTTCCCCTGCCGGCCCCAACTAGAGCACCGCCGCCGGGCGTCGCGCAAGCGAACGTTCGTCGATCAACGGGGCAGCCCGCGGCCCGGCATGCGCCGGCCCTAGAACCAGACGCCCGGCCAGCGATAGCGCGGGCGCATGGCGATCGGCCCCAGCCCGACCAGCGTCACCATGGGCTCCTCGATGATGGCGATGGGGGGCAGGCGCGGCTTGCCCTCGAGCTCCAGGAGCCGGGCAATCCGCTCCTCGGTGGGGGGGTGCGAGCGCAGAAGCGATGGCTGGGGCACGCGGCGGCCCGGAAACAAGAGGTCCTCCCAGAACCGGCCCTCATAGCGCTCGAGCTTGTGAAGCGCCGAGGCGAGCCCCGCCGGATCGCCGGTCAGGAGCGCGCCCTCGAGATCGGCATCATATTCGCGCGCGCGAGAGAGGCCGAGCTGAAAGAGGCTTCCCAAAGTGGGTGCAAGATAGAGCAGGGCCACCGCAACCCAGGAAAAGGGCGCCTGGCCCGCCAGCAGCGATGGCAAGTTGATGAGCGCCAGGAAGATGCCGGCATAGGACATGATCTGGGTGAACCGGCTCATGGCATCGGCAAGGCCCATGATCCACAGATCGTTGTTGCGCACATGGCTGATCTCGTGCGCCAGCACGCCGGCGAGCTCGCGCAGGGTGAGCTTGCGAAGAAGCCCCTCGGTCACCGCAATGGCGCATTTCTCGGGCCGGCCGGTGGCGAAGGCATTGAGGGTCATGCTGGGCACGACATAGAGCCGGGGCCTTGCGGGCAGCTCCGCCCGGTTGGCCAGCACCTCGACAATGCGATGGATCTGCCCGCCATGGCGCGGATCGACGGGCCGTGCGCGATAGAGGCGCATGACCGCCTCCGGCGGAATGCGCGGGCCGATCAGGATCACCGTGCCGACCGTGAGATAGGACCAGAGCACGCCCACCCAGGACCAGAGCAGATAGGCGCACACGCCCATCAGCACTGCCATGCCGGCAATCAGGGCGACGGAATGAATGAGATTGCGCCGCTTGTGCTCGCGCCGGCGTTGTTCATCCAGAAAGGGTCCCATGGGTCTCGCTCGCGCATGGCCGGGGCCGCAGAGGGCGGAGCCGCAATCGCCGGCGCCTCCTGGCCAAGCCGGACCGCGCCGCTTGCGACTCACACGGGCGAGGGTAGCACCGCCGGCCGGGTGCGCAAACGCCCCCGCTATGGCGCGATGCGCCCGGCACCGCACCGGTTCCGGGCTGCATCAGAACTTGGCCGCAAGAGCCTCGTCGTCTGCAGGCGCGGACAGGCGACGGCCGCCCTGCACCTCAAGGAGCGTGGGCACGACGTCCTCGGCCCGATCGACCACATGCAGCTCGAACTCCAGGCCCTTGCGGATGTAGGCCTCGGCGCGCATGTGGTCGAACAGGGCGAGAAGCGGCTGCCAGAAGCCAGCCACATTGCCCAGAATGATGGGCTTGCTGTGGCGGCCGAGCTGCGACCAGGTGAGCTGCTCCACCAGCTCCTCCAGGGTGCCGATCCCGCCCGGCAGGGCCACGAAGGCGTCGGAGCGCTCGAACATCAAACGCTTGCGCTCATGCATGTCCTCGGTGACGATCAGCTCGTCCACGTCGCGCAGCATGCGCTCCTTCTCGGTCAGAAAGCCGGGTATGATGCCGGTCACGCGGCCCTTCTGCGCGAGAACGGCGCGCGCAACCTCGCCCATCAGGCCAAGACTGCCGCCGCCATAGACCAGCCCGATACCCGCCTCGGCGAGCGAGCGGCCAAGCATGCGTGCGGCCTTTGCATATACCGGATTGTTTCCGCTTCCCGATCCACAGAACACGCATACATTTCTTATGGGTGTGGATGGCGTTTTTCCGTTTTTCATATCAGTTTTCCATCTTCTTCTTTTCACGGCTGCAATGGACATTCTTGCTCACAATTGGAAAGCCGCGCCTGCTTCTTCTCTGTTTCACGTTCCGATCGCCTCCAGCTCGGAGTGTAGCATAGCTGTGGGCCAAATTGGGGCGGGGGGTGGCGGCAAGCCTGCATTGGCGTTAATGTCCGCGCCGAAAAAGCTAACCGGACGGACACCCGCTTCATCTATAGTCATATAGGGAGGCGGGGTGCCTGTGTGCGTGCGTGGCGGAGATCACAACCCCGTGTGAAGACCGCCTGTGCCGTCAGACGAGGTTTCGAACGATGACTGGTCGCCGCTTTCTTCTCATTCTGGCTGTGCTGCTCGTGGCCTATGGCGGCGG
>JALUTE010000169.1 GCA_027058255.1 Methyloligella sp.
GTGCAATAGGTGTTCTGGGTCATGCCCCCCTGCCCGACCTTCCAGGTGATGGGGCGCATGACCCAGAACACCTATTGCACCTCCTGCGGAAATTGCGCGCGCGCCTGCCCGCATGAGAACGTTGCCTGGCGCCTGCGGCCGCTCAGCGCCGAGGCGGTGCAATCGGCACGCCCGCATTGGGACGAGGCGTGGTTCATGCTCTCGCTGCTGGCGCTCACCGGGTTTCACGGCCTCACCATGATGCCCTTCTGGGAGGGCTGGATCAGCCAGCTCGCCCGCCTCATCGGCGAGTCGGGCCGGTTGCTCGTGAGCTTCTCGATCAGTCTCGGCGCGGCGATGGTGCTGCCGGCAGCGCTCTATGCGGGCGCCGTCTGGGCCACCGAGCGGCTTGCGGGCGGGCGCCGCGGGTTCCGGCGCGCCTTCACCCAGCTCGCCTTCACGGCCCTGCCGCTGGCCTTCGCCTATCATCTGGCGCACAATCTGGGGCACCTCATGCGCGAGAGCGGCACGGTCGGAGAGGTGCTGGCAAACCCGTTCGGCATCGACACGCTTCCCCTGGGGGCAGCCGCGCGCCACGGGCGCATGGCTGGCGTGCCCTTGACGCAGGATGCGGTCTTCGCGCTCCAGGCCGCGCTGCTGGCGCTCGGCTTCGTCATTGCGCTCAGGGTGATCCGCCGGCGCGGCGTGGCGGTGGTCGGCGAGGGGCGCGGGGGATGGGGCCTCCTCGCCCTCGCGCCGATGATCCTGTTCGCCATCGCCGCCACGGGTTGGCATTTGTGGATGTTGATGCAGCCCATGGTCATGCGCATGTAGGCTGGCGCGCTTTGGTCGAGCGAGAAGGGGACGGAAAACATGCCCGTCAACAGGCGCGACTTCTTCAGGCTGAGCTTCCACAAGGCGACCGACCTCGCCTTGCAGGGGGTGGAGGCGCGCGTTGCGGCCAAGGCGCAGCGCTGGATCCGGCCGCCGTTCGCGCGTCCCGAGCTTGATTTTCTGCTCGCCTGCACGCGCTGCGGCGCCTGCATTGAGGCCTGTCCGCACGCGGTGCTGTTTCCTCTCCCTTCGCGGCTCGGCTTGGAGGTGGCCGGCACGCCGGCGATGGACCTTGTCAATCGGGCCTGCCGGCTTTGCGATGATTGGCCATGTGTGGCGGCCTGCGCGCCGGGGGCGCTGACGGTGGCGGGCGAGCCGGCGCCCACAGGCTCGGGTGAGGGCGAGATGTCAGCGGGCGATGCGTCTGGCGATAGTGATGGCGATGGCGGGAGCGGTCCACGCCTGCCGCGGCTGGCGCTGGCCGGCATCGACACCCAGGCCTGCCTGCCCTATGCGGGGCCCGAATGCGGGGCCTGTGACGGGTTCTGCCCGGTGCCGGGCGCGCTCCTGTGGGATGGGCCGAGGCCGCGGATCGACGCGGCGGTCTGTGTCGGATGCGGCCAGTGCCGGGCCGCCTGCATTGCCGACCCCAAGGCGATCGTCATCCGCCCGCTCCCGCAGGCGGTGCGCACATCTCCCGCAGAGCCGCGCGAGGGCGAGCCGGCCGAGCGGGCGCGTTAGATCTTGCGCCAGACGGTGGCGAGCCAGGGCTGCTCGTGGCGGGGACGGCCCGCCGGGCGGTAGTAGTGGTGCAGCTCGCGAAAGCCGGCGGCGGTGACGAAGCCGCGCCAGGTCTCGAGATCGAACAGGCAGCAATAGCGCTCGCCCCGCATGCCTTCCTCATTGGCGCCGCGCGGATTGGAGCAGAACAGCACGCCGCGCGGGCGCAGGCTCGCGGCGAGCTCCTTCAAGACCCGGGGCAATGCGCGGCTCGGCACGTGAAAGAGCGAGGCATTGGCGAAAATGCCGTCGAAACGGGCCTCGGGCAGGTCCATGGCGAGAAAGTCCTGGTGCCAGATCTCGCAGTCCGTGAGCTTGCGGGCCATGGCAACGAAGGCCGCCGAGCCGTCGAGGCCGACCACGTCGTGGCCGAGGGAGCGGAAATGGCGCACATCCCGACCCGGACCGCAACCGAGATCGAGAATCGCATGGGGGCCGTCGCCTTCGATGGCATTGAGGAGGGCCTCGTAATTCTGCCGGACGTCATGGTCGCGCGTCGCCTCCCAGAACCGTTCGGCCGAGCGGTCGTAATGGGCGATGGTGATGCGCGAGGCGGCCGCGAGGGCAGAGGGCGCGGATTTGGCCGCTTCGCCCGCCCCGCCCGTCTCGGCCTCGGCGTTGGTGCCGGTATCGGTGCCGGTCTTCGCCCTGTCCATGACGCTGGTTCTCCGGGGCGCTCCGTGGCCCTTGCTCAAAGCGTCGCCGCTTGCATGTCCTCGGCCTCGGCGGCACGGGGTGGCTCGATGGTGAAGGAGAGGCAAGCATGCGCGGCGCGCAGGGCGGCCTCCACCGTTTCAGGCGTCTCGGCGCGGGCGAAGATGAACCCGAGATAGCGGCTCGCCTCGGGCACGGGCACGACCTCTTCACCCGGGCGGATGGTGATGTTCACCGCTTCGATATGGTCGAGGGCGCGGGCCTCCTCGAGCCCGCCGACGGCCCCGAGCGTGCCTCGGGCGGGAACGGGGATCATCATCACGCCGGAGGCCGGCCCGCCGCGCTCGATCTCCGGCAAGGGCCTGCCGAGGGCCCGGCGGATGACGAGCGCCTCCAGCCGCCCGGCGGCGCTGAAGCGAAGCGCGCGGGCGCATTGCCCGCCAATGGTGCGCGGGGCGATCTCAATGGGCCAGACGCCGCGCTCATTGATGCGCAGCTCGGCATGGATCGGGCCTTCGACGAGATCGAGGGCGGCCGTGGCCCGCTCGACGGTGTCGTGGACCTCGGCCTGTACCTCCTCCGGCAGGCGCGAGGGGGTGACATAGATGGTCTCCTCGAACACCGGGCCCTCGAGCGGGTCGGGCTTGTCGAAAATGGCCAGCGTGGTCAGGCGCCCGTCCTGCAGGAGGCCCTCGAGGGCGATCTCGGCGCCGGGGATATAGTCCTCGACGAGAATATGCTCCCCCGCCTCGCCTCGGGCGCCGCTCGCCTCGAGAATGGCGCGCACACGGCGGAAGGCGGCGACAAAGGCGGCCTCGTCGTCGGCGCGGATGACGCCCCGGCTGGCGGAGAGGGAGAGCGGCTTGAGGACGGCCGGATAGGGGACCGTCCGGGCGGCCGCGCGGGGATCAGCGGTGACGGGAACGAGGGTGAAACGCGGCGCCGGCAGGCCGGAATTGGCAAGGCGTGTGCGAAAGCGGTGCTTGTTGCAGGTGGCGGCGATGGCCTCGGGCGGGTTGTGGGGAAGGCCGAGCCGCTCCGAGGCCCGCGCGGCGAGCATCACGGTCTCGTCGTCGACCCCGATGATGGCAGCGAGGGGCCAGGTCTTGGCATGGGCGCAGATCTGGGCCGCGCCGCGCTCTGCGTCTGCGAGATCGACCGCGAGCGTGCCGCCGCGCGAGACCGCCTCCAGCACGTGCTGCTGGTCGGAGCCGACGGTGACGGCGACGCCAAGCCGCTCCGCCGCATCGAGAAAATCCCCGATCCGGTAGGAGGTGGTGGGGACGAGCAAGAGCACGCGCGCAGGCTCGCCGCCACGGCACGCGCCCGCGCCGGTCATGGTGCCGTATCGCTCATCGGGCATGGATCACCGCATCCCGTCCGCGTCAGGTGCCTGCTCGCGCGCCCCTTACTCTTACGAGCCGGGCCGCGCGAAGGGCGAGGGGCCGCCGCCCCCTTTCTTGCCGGACTGGTAATAGGGATTGGTGCCGCCGGCATGGTCCGTGACATCGAGCACGTGCTGGATGGTCGGCACCAGCGCCATGATCTCCCTGGCCACGCCCTGCTTGAGGGTGACATTGGCCATGCCGCAGCCCTGGCAGCCGCCCTCGAGGCGCAGATAGACCGTGTCCTCCTGCACATCCACGAGGGAGATGCGCCCGCCATGGCTGGCGATCTGGGGGTTGATCCGCTCCTCGAGCAGGGCCTGGATGGCGCGGCCTTCCTCCGTCTCGAGGCCCGGGCGGGGAAGCGGTGCGTCCTCGTCGTGGATCACCGGATCGCCCGAGGCGAAATGCTCCATGATCGCGGCCAGAATCATGGGCTTCAGCATGGCCCATTCCCTGTCGCTGTCGCGCGTGACGGAGACCGCCTGCGGCTCCAGATAGACCGCCTTCACGCCCTCGATCTCGAACAGGCGGCGGGCAAGGGGCGAGCGCTCGGCGCTCTCGGCGTCGAGGAAGCCGGCCGTGCCCGAGGTGAGCAGGGGCTTGCCGGGAAGGAAGCGCAAACGCGCCGGGTTCTGTGTGGTCTCGATCTCTATGAACATGCGTGTGGCTCTCCTGGTCCTGGTCGGATGGGCGCCGGTCCGATCCGTCCTTTCGCCCGGCGCCCTGTCTCGCCCGCCTCTCGGATCGGCGATCATGTGGCCGATGGGGCGATTTGGCCAATGGTAGCAGAGGGGGTGCGGGGGCGAAAGCGGCTGGGCCGATCTGCCGCGCGGGACGCCCATGGCGCGGGCATCAGACCTGGACGAGGGCGCGCATCTGCTGGTCCGTGGGCTCGGCGCAGCAATACCAGTTCTCGCTGAGGGTGGGCAGTGGCTTGGCATCGAGGCCCGAGAGGTCGATGCCCGTCTCCTCGCCAAGGGCCTCCATGGTCGCGTCCCATATGCGCGTGAAGGTCTCGGCCCGCGTCAGCGCGCTGGCGCAGCCATCCGCGGCAAGGGCCTCGATGGTGCGCTGGAGCGCATCCACGCGCGGGTCCGAGTGGCGCCAGGGATAGCAAAGCCGCTCCTCGTCGAAGGGCCCGACAAGGGCCGCGATGTCCGGATCGTTCAGCAGGAGCGAGCCCTCGGGGATCAGCAGGCGGATGGCGAGCTGCACCGGTGCGACGGCCAGGGCGAGATCGAGCGCAACCAGTGTTTCGAGGAGCTTGCGATAGCCTTCGAGGGTGATCCAGGGGGTGAAGGCGACAAAGGTGGGGTTGAGGGCGAGCCCCGCCTGCCGGCACAGGGCGACCGCCCGGTGGAAATCGGCGGCCGTGTGGCCCTTGTCGAGCTTCCTGAGAATGGCATCGTCCACGCTCTCGATGGCGGAGGTGACGAACAGGCACCCGGTCTCGGCGAGGGTGCGCAAATGCGCGCCATGGCGAATGAGATGCTCAACCTTGACGGTGACGTCGTAGGTGAGATGCGGCCAGCGCTCGTGCAGGGCGGAGACGATGCGCATGGCGTGCCCCGGCCCGTTGAGGAAGTCCGGATCGCCGAAGGTGATGTGCTCGGCGCCGGCCGCGACCTGCTGGGCGATGTCGTCGAGCACCACCCCGGGGGAGACGATCATGAAGCGGCCACCATAGACCGGCACGACCGGGCAAT
>JALUTE010000170.1 GCA_027058255.1 Methyloligella sp.
AGGGAGAAGGCATGCAGCCGGCCCGTCGAGGGGCGGAAGTCGTGGACGGGATCCTCGGCATAGAGGCGTGCCTCCAGGGCATGGCCATCGAGGGTGATGGCGTCCTGGGTGAGCGGCAGGGGCTCGCCGGCGGCGATGCGGAACTGCCATTCGACGAGGTCGAGGCCCGTCACCGCCTCGGTCACCGGATGCTCGACCTGCAGACGGGCATTCATCTCGATGAAGTAGAAGGGGGCATCGTCCCGGAGGGTGCCGCCTTCGACGAGGAACTCCACCGTGCCCGCGCCCTCATAGCCGACGGCGCGGGCGGCCTGGAGCGCGGCCTCGGTCACGCGGGCGCGCAGCCCCGCGCCCATGCCCGGCGCCGGAGCCTCCTCGACGACCTTCTGATGGCGGCGCTGCAGCGAGCACTCGCGCTCGAACAGGTGCACCAGGCGTCCATCCCGGTCGGCGAAGATCTGCACCTCCACATGGCGTGGCCGCGCAATCAGCTTCTCCAGCAGAAGGCGGCTGTCGCCGAAAGCGGACTCGGCCTCGCGTGCGGCACTCTCCAGGGCAGCCCGCAGCGCGCCCGCCTCCGTGATGCGCCGCATGCCGCGCCCGCCGCCGCCTGCCAGCGCCTTGACCATGAGCGGCAGGCCGAGCGCGCGAATGCGCTCGGCAAGGGCCGGGTCGGCAATGTCCTCGCCAGCCAGGACGAGCCCCGGAATCACGGGCACGCCGGCCTTTGCCGCCCGGTCCTTGGCAGCGTCCTTCCGGCCCATGAGCGCAAGCGCCTCGGCGGGCGGGCCGATGAAGACGAGGCCGGCATCGGTCACGGCGCGGGCGAAATCCGGGCTCTCGGAGAGAAAGCCGTAGCCGGGGTGGATGCAATCGGCTCCGGCCTCGCGCGCGGCGGCGATGATGCGGTCGATGGCGAGATAGCTCTCGGCCGGGGGCGCCGGGCCGATCTCGCGCACCTCGTCCGCGAGCGCGGCATGGCGGGCGCCCCGGTCGGCCTCGGAGACGACGGCGACAGTGGCGATGTCGAGGCGCCGGGCCGTGGTGATGATGCGACAGGCGATCTCGCCCCGATTGGCAATCAGCACCTTCGCGAACATCGTCCCATCCCCGTCTCGGTACCGGCCGTTTCGACCCCGGCGAGGTGCCGGCGCGACCGCATGCGTGCCGCGTCGCGGATTTACGGGCGCGGGCGGCAGAGGCCCCGATATTGCGCGATCAGGGGCTGGCCGACAATGCCGAGATGGCGGGAATGCACAGCCGGGCGGGCGCCGCCGGCCGTCTCGCAATCGTAGATGGTGGTGATGGCCAGATAGCCGGCGACGGTCACCTCGAGGAAATGGGTGGCATCGAGCGCGCGGACGATCTTGAGGGCCGCCGAGCCCTTTCCGGTCTCGAGCCGGGCCGTCTGCCGCTTGCGGTCGATGCCGGAAATGGCGAAGGCGAGCCGGCCGGAGGTGGCCTCCGCGCGGAAGGCGCCCTTGTCGAAGGCCCATGTGGCGCCGTTCTCGAAGCGGCACTCGAAGGCGTCGGGGCCCTTTGCGGTCTTCGCCGCCATGGCCGGGGCAGCGCCCAGCCCTGCCGCGGCGAGGGCGAGTGCGATGGTCAGCCGGCGCCGTTTCTTGGTTTGTCCCACATTGTCCCCCATGTATTGTGGCCCTATGGTGTCTCGGAGCCATGTGAGGATACATGCCATTGCGGTGCAATCGTGTCGGAGCCGCTCTCCTTCGGGACATTCGGACCGTGTCGACTGCGCCAGCGCCCCCGAGTCCCAAGATCTCCCCCTAGGCCGCGATGCCCCCGATGTCCCCGAAACCGCCGAACGCCGATCCCGCGAGTGACAAGCCCACGCTCGACTCGCTGCTGCGCGCTGCCGCGAATGGCGACCGGGAGGCGTTCCGCGCTCTCTATGAGGCGACGAGCGCGCAACTGTTTGCTGTCGCTCTGCGTATCCTCAAACGCAGGGCGCTTGCCGAGGAGGTGCTGCAGGACGCCTATCTGCGCATCTGGCAACGCGCAGGCAGCTATCGGCGCGCATATGGTGCGCCGATGACCTGGATGGTGGCCATCGTGCGCAACGGGGCGATCGACGTGCTGCGCCGGCGCCAGGATCATGCGGAGCGCAGGGGCCAGGATGGGGGAGACGAGATGGCGGCGCTGGCGGATGCGGGGCCGGACCCGTTTGCGTTGACGGTGCAGAGCCAGGCGCTCGCCGCGCTTCTCGCCTGTCTGGAGCGCGTCTCGGAGAAGGAGCGCCGTTGCGTCCTGATGGCCTATTACGACGGCTATACGCATAGCGAGATCGCCGGACGCATGGCCGAGCCCGTGGGAACGATTAAGAGCCGCATACACCGGGCGCTCGCCCGGATCAGAGACTGTCTCGATCATGGCTGAAAGGGACCGGGACATATGGGCCGGCGAGCTTGCGCTGGGCCCTCTGGACGGCGACGAGCGCCGCGCCGCCGAGGCACTGCGCGCGCGTGACCGCGAGTTCGCCCATCTGGTGGAGCTGTGGGAGCGGCGCCTGGCGCCCCTTGGCGAGGCGCTGGAGCCGGTGGCGCCGCCCGACACGCTGTGGGAGCGGATCGGGGCCGTGCTCGCGCGCAACGGGGACCGGCCGCAGAGCACCAAGGTGGCGCAGGACGGCGATGTCGCCGCCCGGCTCGCCGAACTTGCGCGGCGCGAGCGGCTCTGGCGGCGCATGAGCCTTGCCTCGGCCGCCTTGACCATCGCCCTCGCCGTGCTCGTCTTCGCCACCATCGGGCCGCCCTGGCCGTTCGGGCAGGGGGGGGTGCGGCCGCGCTCGATCGGCTCGGAGCAGACGGCGGGCGGATCGCACATATCGGATCATCGCCCCTACGTGGCCTTGCTCATGGGCAAGGATGGCCGGCCCGCCTATCTGATCACGGTGACCGTGGATCCGCCGCGCATGCGGGTGCGCAATCTCGGAACCAGGCCGCCGCCGAAGATGGCGCACGAGCTCTGGCTGGTGCCCAAGGAGAAAGGCCAGCCGGCGCTCACCCTCGGCATCATCGGGCCGAAGCGGGAGGATGTGCTCGCCATGCCCAGGGACAGGATGCCGGACAAGATCACGCCGGGCACCCAGCTCGCGGTCTCCCTGGAGCCCGAAGGCGGCGCGCCGTCCGGGCGCTCCATGGGGCCGATCCTGTTCGCGGGGGAGCTTTTGCCCGCGATGCCATGAGAACGCGGCATGAGGACCGTTCACGCCAACGTGATGAAACTCCGTGAACGGCCCATCCGTATCGGGAGGGTGCAGGGCGGCATGGGGCCGCCAAGGCTCGCGCCGCGCGCGGGGCCATCGCACGTTCAACCCTGATCAGGGAGGAAGACACATGAAGTTCTCGAACAAGACCGGGACCGCTCTTGCGGCCACGGCGGCCATGCTGCTCGTCTCCGGCACGACCATCGGCGCGACCAGCGCCGAGGCCGGCATGGGCAAGAAGGTCGCCTGTTTCGGCGTCAATGCCTGCAAGGGCCAGGGCGCCTGCAAGACCGCGAGCAATGCCTGCAAGGGTCAGAACGCCTGCAAGGGCAAGGGCTTCATCGAGCTGACCAAGGCCGACTGCAAGGCCAAGGGCGGCAAGATCATGAAGGGCGAAAAGATGAAGATGTAGCCCGCGGGCCCGCAAGCGGGGCGACCGCGCGTCTCCCGTCATGGGCGCAAGGCAGGAGCCGGCCCGCAGGCCCGTGCGGTTGCGGGCCGGCTCTCCCGCGTCGCTTCGGCCCGCCTAGGAGGGGCGCGGAGCGATCATCGCGAATTGCCGGCACTTGGGCATCGGGACGCGTGGCCTCAAGGCGGGAGGCGCAAGCCAGGGAGGACGATATGAGCCGCGATCACGTCGCAGGCGCGGAGAAGGCCGACAAGCCGGGCGCGCCTCTGGACAAACCCTATCTCGGTTTCGGCCTCGGCCTAAGACCCGCCCATTACGCCGACATTCTCGAGGGGGAGCCGGCGGTCGACTGGTTCGAGATCCTCTCGGAGAACTACATGGTCGAGGGCGGGCGGCCCTTGCGCATTCTCGACGAGATCCGCGCCCGCTGGCCGGTGGTGATGCATGGCGTGTCGCTCTCCATCGCGTCCACGAGCCCGCTCGACATGGACTATCTCGCGCGCCTCAAGGCCCTGGCCGAGCGGGTCGAGCCGAAATGGATTTCCGATCACCTGTGCTGGACCGGCGTGCACGGGGTCAATCTCCACGATCTTCTGCCCATTCCCTACACGCACGAGGCATTGGAGCATGTGGTCGAGCGGGTGGCGCGCGTGCAGGATTATCTCGGCCGGCGCATCGCCCTCGAGAACGTCTCCAGCTATGTGGCCTTCGAGGCCTCCGAGATGGAGGAGTGGACCTTTCTCTCGGAAGTGGCGCGGCGGGCCGATTGCTGGTTGCTGCTCGATGTCAACAATGTGTATGTGAGCGCGTTCAATCATGGGTACGACGCCAAGGCCTTCATCGACGCCATGCCGGCCGAGCGGGTGATCCAGATCCATGTCGCCGGGCACGAGCACAATGGAAGCCATATCATCGACACCCACGACCACGCGGTGGATGACGCGGTGTGGGATCTCTACGCCCATGCCATGGCCAGGCTCGGGCCCGTCTCGACCATGATCGAGCGCGATGATCGGATCCCGCCTCTGGCGGCGCTTCTGGACGAGCTTGCCGTGGCGCGGGACATCGCCGCGCGGGTGCATGGACAGGGCGCGACGAAAGGCGAGGCGAGCGTGCGGGCGCGCCATGCGGGCAGCGGGGTCGGAGCAGCCGTCGAATAGGGAGCGGGCCCATGGCAGGCAAGGCGAAGGGAAGGCAGGCAGGCGAAGGGGCGCGCGGCCGGCGCGCGAGCGCCCGCCGCGGCCGGAGGAAGGGAGCGGCCTCGGCTCCCTCCGGCCTCGCCGCCTTGCAGGAGCGCTTCCAGAAGGCCATCCTGGAGGGGCGTGACGACATTCTCGAGGCCCTCGCGCCGAGCGCGAAGGAGGATCGCTCGGTCCTGCTCGGGGTCTATCGCAACGCCTATGGTGCGCGCCTGACCGAGGTTCTGGAGAACGACTACGAAAAGCTCGCCCTCTATCTCGGGGACGCGCAGTTCCAGGCGCTCGCGGCCCGCTATATCGCGGCGTATCCGTCCGACACGCCCAATGCCCGCTGGTTCGGCCGGCACATGGCCGGCTTTCTCGCAGAGACCCCGCCTTATGATGCGCGACCGGAGCTGGCGGAGCTCGCGGCGCTCGAGGCGGCGCTCAACGACGCGTTCGATGCCCCCGACGCCCCGGCGCTCGCCCGCGAGCTCCGCCAGCTCCGGTCGCGCATCAT
>JALUTE010000171.1 GCA_027058255.1 Methyloligella sp.
CTCCTGGCTCCTGGGAAAGATCTAAATTACTATTACAAGTACAAGGAGAAAGGGGGGGATTCATCCCCGGCCGGCGGATTCTCCACCCGGATAAGTTCCGCCGACGGATCCCATGCGGGCATCATTCCCGCCTTCGCGGCAAATGACCTTGCCGTGAAAGGCGCAGGAGGCAGGCGACCCTCATTCCTCCATGAAGCGCCTTCTCAGCCTCCTCATTCCGGCAATCCAACGGTCGTAGTCTCCGGCCTTCCTCTGCATGTAGAGTTGAACGCTGGGGTGCGGCAGGATCAGAAAGCGTTCCTCTCGGATCGCGTCCATCGTGTCATCGGCCACCTTTTCGGGCTCCAGGATTCCGTCAACGGCGGCCACGCCTGCGCCGTCCCTTGTCATCCCTGTCCGAACGGCCTGGGGGCAAAGCACCGAAACCCTGATTCCCCGGTCACCGTAGGCGATGGCGAGATACTCGGAAATCGCCACGGCGGCATGCTTGGTCACCGAATAGGGTGCCGACGCAATCTGAGTGAGCAGCCCCGCCGCCGAGGCGGTTTGCAGCAGATATCCTTCGCCCCGCTCGACCATGTGCGGCAACGTTGCCCGGGCGGCGTACACGTGCGCCAGTACGTTGGTTTTCCAGATGCGCTCCCAATCGGCATCGTCGGCGTCGACACCGCCGCCGGTTTCGATACCGGCGTTCGAGCAGAACAAGTCGATCCGTCCATGGCGCGCCAGCGTGAACTCGACCAGCCGCCGGATCTCCGCCTCGACGCCGACATCGGTTTTCAGCGCCAGCCCGCCTGTGCGTCGCGCGACGTTTTGGGCCGTCGCGATGTCGATATCGGCGACCACGACACTGGCGCCTTCGTCGGCAAAACGTTCGCAAAGGGCCGCCCCGATGCCTTGCCCGCCGCCGGTGACAACGGCGACACGATCGTTGAGCTTCATCCGTCCTGATTCCCTTTCACCGACAAAACCGGCCATCCGGGGCCACGGCCCGACGTGGCGTGTCGCGCCCGCACGGCTCAATCGCCCGCACGGCTCAATCACCCGAACGGCTCAATCGCCCGAACGGCTCAATCGCCCGAACGGCTCAATCGCCCGAACGGCGTGAGCGGCCCGAACGGCGCGATCGGCCCGAGGCGGTAGGATCCTTGTCGGCATACGGCAAGACATCTGGCACAACGCGAACGGCCGTGGTCAACTTCAACGGATACGGTGCCCCGATGTCGTAAGCCAGCTCGACGTAGTAGGCCCGAAACCCCCGAGAGGGCTTCTCCGCCCGCGCGATGTAGGTGCCGTCTTCTTGCGGCTTGATCACCGTGCTACGGTACGTTCGGCCGATCGCCTCCACGCGGAAATCACGGCCGTTGGGGTTGGTCGCCTGCCACAGAAGCACTTCTTTCGGGCGGTCTTCGACGCTGACGCGAATCGCGCCGTCGTCTTCGAACGACCAACTGAATTTCGGGCGCGGTTTTTCGTTGACGATCGCCCAATAAAAGGCGGCGATGCTCTCTCTCGCGTCGGTGCCCTTCAAGGAG
>JALUTE010000172.1 GCA_027058255.1 Methyloligella sp.
CGGTGCCCCCGCTCTCTCGCAAGGCCCGCAGGATCAGAAAGTCGCCGACCGCGGCGGGGACGCGCAACCCCGCCGCCACCGTCTGCGCCCCCCGCCAGGGCGTGGCGAACTCGGCGCCCTCCCGAAAAGCCCGTACGATGGGCGCACACCCCTCCGCCTGCACGGCCACCATGCGCGGCCGGCGTCCCTCGATCCACCCCAGCTCCTCCAGCTCCTGAAAGGCCTTCCACATGCCGACCAGGCCGGTGCCACCTCCGGTGGGATAGATGATCACGTCGGGCAGCGTCCAGCCGAACTGCTCGGCCAGCTCGTACCCCATCGTCTTCTTGCCCTCCAGGCGATAGGGCTCTCTCAACGTGGAGACGTCAAACCACCCACGCGTTTGGGCCTCCTCCCGAGCCTGTCGGCCGCAGTCGGTGATGAGGCCGGCGACCAGGGTGACCCGCGCGCCTAGCGCCTCACACTCCGCGCGAAAGGGGAGCGGCACATCCTCCGGCATGAACACATGCGCCGGGAGGCCCGCCCGGGCCGCGTAGGCGGCGAGGGCGCCGGCCGCGTTTCCCGCCGACGGGATCACCAGCGCTCGCGCGCCCAGCTCTCGAGCCCGGGAGACGGCCACCGCCAGCCCGCGGGCTTTGAACGAGGCGGTCGGGTTCAGGCTCTCCTCTTTGATGTAAAGCCGAGACATGCCCAAGGCCTCTCCCAGCCGACGGGCATGGAGCAGCGGGGTGAATCCCTCACCCAGGCTGATGATGTGCGCCTCGCTCTGCACGGGCAACATCTCGCGATAGCGCCACAGCGTAGGGGCGCGATCGCGCAGCGAGGCGCGCGGCCAGGACCGGGCGGCCCTCATATCGTACTGCGCCAGCAAAGGGCGCTCGCAATGCGAGCACACGCTCTGAAGCACGTGGGCATCGTATGTCCGGCCACATAGGGCGCATTGAAGATGGGATAGATAGCTCATGGTCCCTCGCCTCGCCGGGCGCACCCGGGTCATCTAGACGACGCCTCTCCCCAGCCCGGCGTCCACTGTAGCACCGGCCGCGCGAGATGTCAAAGCCCCCAGACGTAAACCGGCGCTTTCCCCCGTCTCAGCCCGTGGACCGCGGAGGCTGGCTTTTCCGGACGGGGAGGCCGCAGGGGGTACGCCCCTCGCGAGAAAAAACCTCGCCTCTCGCGAAAAGCGGGGAGAAAGGGGCGCTTGATCCCCGAAGAGCCGCGGGCCAGACTGGCCAGGGCGTGGGTCTCATGCTATAATCCCCCTGCCGCTGACCCATCGGGCAGCGAGTCGCTTCGGATGGATCGCCAAAGGACAAGGCGTCGCTTGGATCGCTGCGGCGACCGAGACGGCGACATAGGATGGGGACGGGATCGGAGATCCCGTGTGCTGGCCTATGAACGCCCTCGCTCGGTCGAGGGCGTTTTTCATGGGGAGAGGGACCTATGACGCGAAAGAAGGTCACGATCCGGACGCTGCAGGAGAAAAAGCAGCGCGGTGAGCCCATCACGATGGTCACCGCCTACGATTACCCC
>JALUTE010000173.1 GCA_027058255.1 Methyloligella sp.
TCTCAGGCCGGACCTCATCATCCTCGGCTTCGGCACCAATGAGGGGTTCGACGATGCGCTGGCGCTCCGGAGCTACCGCAAGCGGGTGGCCGCCATTCTCTCACGCCTCATGGGCCTTGCGCCGGAGGCCTCCGTTCTGATTCTCGGGCCGCCCGATGGCGCACGCCTTCCCGCGCACGCCGTGCGCTCGCCGGCCACGCCCTGCCGGGCGCTGAGCGTCGACGAGCGGCGCAACTATGCAAGGCTGCTGGCCGCGCGCGATCCGCGCCTTGCGCGCTGGCACCCGCCGCCCGGCCTTGCCGCCATACGCGGCGTATTGGAGGCGGTCGCGCGCGAGGTCGGGGCCCGGTACTGGGACTGGTCCGAGGCCATGGGCGGGCCGTGCAGCATCCACGCCTGGGTCCACGCGTCGCCGCGCCTTGCAAGCATCGATCACATCCACCTCACCGCCGCCGGCTACAGGCGCTCGGCACGCCGGCTCTTCGACGCCATCATGTCCGACTATGCGGGGGACCGGAACGCCGCCCTCGGCAAGCGCGGCTGAGCCGAGCCCTCCGGCCCGGCGCGCTCCGGGCCCTGGCACGCCCTGTTGCGCCCGGCCGAGCCGGTGCGGCAGGCACCGGGCAATCGTTGACACACGCCGTCCCGAGGATTACCTCGGATAGCATGATCGCCGTTGGAGCATGCCCGCCGACCGGGCACGGCACCGACAGCCAGGAAGGAGTTCCCATGATGCATCGCTCCAACGTTCCGCATCAGGCGGACATCGCTAGCTGCGATCCGGTCTGGACTCGCGTGCGAGAAGAGGCAGAGGACGCGGCCAGGCGTGAGCCGGCGCTCGCCAGCTTCATCTTCGCGACCGTTCTCAACCACGACGCCCTCGAGCATGCGGTCAGCCACCGCCTCGCCCAGCGGCTCAAGCACTCCGACGTGGATGCCGGCCTCATCCTCCAGACCTTCAGCGAGGTGCTCGATGCCAACCCCGACATGGCCGGCGCGTTTCGCGCGGACATCTCGGCGGTGCTCGATCGCGATCCGGCCTGCAACCGGCTGATCGAGCCCCTGCTCTACTTCAAGGGCTTTCACGCGCTGGAGACCCATCGCTTCGCCCATGCGCTCTGGGCGCAGGGGCGGCGCGATTTCGCGCTCTATCTGCAGAGCCAGAGCTCGCGCATTTTCGGCGTGGACATTCACCCGGCCGCCCGGATCGGCCAGGGCATCATGATCGACCATGCCACCGGCGTCGTCATCGGCGAGACCGCATCGGTGGGGGACAACACCTCCATCCTGCACGGCGTGACGCTGGGCGGCTCGGGCAAGGAATGCGGCGAGCGCCACCCGAAGATCGGACACAGCGTGATGATCGGCGCCGGCGCCAAGATTCTCGGCAATATCCGCGTCGGCTGCTGCGCGCGCATCGCCGCCGGCTCCGTGGTGCTGAAGGACGTGCCGGACAATACCACCGTCGCCGGCGTGCCCGCCAAGGTCATCGGCCCGGCCGGCTGCGCCGAGCCCTCGCGCGCCATGGACC
>JALUTE010000174.1 GCA_027058255.1 Methyloligella sp.
ATTTCCGCCGGACGCTTCGGCGCTGCGGGCGGCCAGGCTGGCGCCCGCGCCATCGGGCGAGGGCGAGGGCGGGGCGGGCGCGAGGCTGCCG
This sequence comes from Methyloligella sp., assembly GCA_027058255.1. Lineage (GTDB taxonomy): Bacteria > Pseudomonadota > Alphaproteobacteria > Rhizobiales > JALUTE01 > JALUTE01. The sequence goes on from JALUTE010000174.1 coordinate 92, forward strand.
CCGCCTGCGGCCGTCTCGTTCATGGCGCGCCCGCCTGCCTCGGCTGGCCGCGGCGGCTGGGGCGCAAGGCCCGGCGGGACCGCTCCGTCTTCCTGCCGCGCCAGAACGCGCGCCTCATCGCGGCCATTCGCCCCGTCTCTGGCGCTGCGAGCCGCCCAGCCTGCGGCGCCATTTCCGGCGGCACCGTTTCCGTCCTCGATCAATCTCGGAGCCACCGGTGCGCTCGAGCGCCCGCCAAACAACAGAAGAATGCCGGCAATGACGATCAGCGCCAGAGAGGCCGCGAAGGCAACCGTCCGACGCCGCAGGCGCCCCCAGGCGCGCCGGCTGCCGCTTTCCCTGACCACCAGCCAACGGCCCGTCGGCCTGTCCTCCTGGATCGGCATGGCGGTCGCGGCCGCCGTCTTGGCCGTCGACATGGCTGCCGCCGCGATCTCGGGCGCACCCTCGACCTCGCCCGCACCGCGCCCGCCATCGGCCAGCGCGCCGCTCGCCGTCTCATCGCCCCGCTCTACGGCCGCACGGGCTCCATCGCCGCCGGCCGCCGCTTCACGCCGCCCGTCGGGCCGCGCCTCGCGCGGCTCCGCGTCGGCCGCCTCTTTCTCGCGGCTCTCGGATTTCTCGCTGCTCTGGGGCACCTCGGGCTTTGCCCCTCGCCCCGCGACCCATCGCAGCCGCTCCTGCAGGGTCGGCTTGCGTGCCGACGATGCCGCGCGCGCCGCCCCATCCTCCGCGCCGTCCTCCGCCGAGCGCGCGGGGCCCGCCGCCGCCGGCGCATCCTCGCCACCTGCAGCGCTCTCGCCACCCGCATCACCCATCGCGCCAGGCGCGCCGGCGCCAACATCCTCGGCACTCACATCCTCGACGTCCGCCCCTGCCACCGCCTCCCTCGCCGGCGCCGCCGCCTCCGATCCCGCCGCGGCACTCGTCAGCCAGCCGGAAAGGCGCGACCATCCCCGCAGCACGGCCTCCGAGGCAAGCTCGATATGCGGGCCTTCTCCCTCGTCCCGCAGAACGGCGATATCCGCCTTCACGAGCTCGCCCAGAAGGCGGCGGGCGCCGCGCGGCAGATCGGCCAACGCGGCGGCGCGCCGCATGATGCGTCCGCGCGGGCCGCGATGAACAAGGGTGTCGAGAATGACGGCTCCGAGGGCCTCGATCTCGCTGGCACTTGCCTCGGCGCGCCGCAGAGCCTTTTCCGCGCCGTGGTCGATGGCGTTCTCGAGCGCGCTCCGCCCCCGCTCGGGATCGGCAAGGCGGCGATAGCCCTCGAGCGTCAGAATGCGCTCATTGCGCGGCGGATGGGCGCGAAACATCACGCGCAGCGCATAGGCGAGCCGCGGCAGGGCATCGTCGATGGCGGCGTCCTCCGCGATCGCCTCCACCAGAGCATCCTCGACCTCGAATCCCGCCCGCTCCGCCGGCCCGCGCACGATCTCGTCCAGGCTGTCGAACGGCATGGGGCGCAGCGCCACCTCCTCGAACAGGTAGCACAGGGCCTCGTCCGCCTGCAGGCGCGGCAGGGTCTCGGGCCTGAGCGCCATCACGGCCATGTAGGGCAGCTCGCCGCCAATGGCCGCGGCGAGGATGTCCTCGAAACGCTCCGCCTCGGCCCGATCCGAGAGATGATAGAGTTCCTCGACCTGGTCGATGGGGAGCAGCATCTGCCCTTCGGGCGCCTTCAACCGCTCGCGGACCTGAAAGCCGAGATGGCCGACGAGCTGCTCCGCCGGCGCCTGGCGCACCAGATCGCTCCAGTCGCGCCAGCGCTCGGCATGCCCGCACAGCCCGGCGATGGACTTGGCGAAGGCATCGAGCGGCCTCACGCCCGGCCGGATCGTGGGAAAGATGATCCAGTCCTTCGTCCCTTGCGCGTTTTTCCCCCGCGCCAGACGCGAGAGCGCGCCGGCCCGCATCAGGGACGAGACGCCGCTGCCCGCCGGCCCCATCAGCGCCATGAGCCGCGCGCCCCCCTGCAGGCGCATGGCCTGCAATCGCTCGACGATGCGCTGGGCCTCCAGGCCGCGGCCGAAATAGATGCCGGCATCGTGCCGCGTGAAGGGCGCAAGGCCGGGATAGGGCACGGCCGGCTCCTCGCCATCGCGTCCGCGATCCCAGGCGAACAGAGCCTGATCCCGGCCCGTCACACCTTTCAGAATCTCGGCGAGGCGCCTGAGCGCTCCTGCACCCTCCGCCATGTCGAGCCGGAGCACGTCTCGGGCAATGAGCCCGTCGTCACGGCCGGTCTCGACGAGGGCGACCACGGTCTTGCCGCGCGCCCGGGCCGCCGCATACTCGCCGAAGCACCATCGGCACCGCGACCATTGCGGCGTGACCACCAGCAGCACGGCGGCCGCATCCCTGATGGCGCCGCCGAGCAGGCGCTCGCGCTCCGCTTCCGCCGCGGCCCCGTCCTCGCTCCCCAGGCCCATGGATACCGGCTCGAAGCCTTCCGCTTCCAGCCAGGTGAACAGGCGCTCGGCCCGCCCACGGTCCTGTTCCGCATGGCTGACGAAGACCCGGGTCATGATGGCGCCCCACCCTCCCAGAAGGCCCCGAAAGAGACCGGATTGCCGTGCCGTAGCAACATGAAAACGGATTCCTCCCCCCGGCCGCGATCATTGTGCGCGCACGTGCCCGCCTCTGCGGACAGACTGGCCCCATCCGACCAAAACACAGCAATGTGGCAAAAACCATGCGGCGCGTCCCGGCCACGCGGCGTGGACCGCGAAGCTGGCCCCGCTGCCGCCCGGCCTCAGCCGGCGGGTTGTGGACGCACGGCCATCACGGTGGTGTTGTCCTGATAGGGGGCGCACATCTCCTCCACGCCCGCGAGCAGCGCCGCCACCACCGCCTCGGCACCGCCGCCGGCGCTTGCCGCAATCCGCGCCGCGATCGCATCGTCATCGAGGGTGTGAATGCCGTCGCTCGCAACGATCACCCAGTCCTCCGGCCCGAGGGCGAGCGGCGCATCGTGCAGGTCGACGAGCTCGATCTCGCCTCCCGTGAGGGCGGAACGCAGCGCATGGCGCTGGGGATGGGCGAGCGCCTCCTCGGGACGCATCTCCCCCTGAGCCACCATCTGGTCGAGAAGGGGCGCCAGCGAATGGTCCTCGTTGAGCCGCAGGAGCGCGCCATCGCGAAAGAGATAGAGCGGCGAATCGCCGACGCTGATCCAGCGCAGCCCATCGGGCGCGAAGAGGGCCGCGAGCATGGTGCAGCCCATGCCCTCGAGGGAGCGGTCCCGCGCCGTCTCCTCCCCGAGGGCCCGATTGGATGCGGCAAGCGCCTCCCGCAGCAGCGCCCCGTGGACGCACTCGCCATCGCCAACGCCGTGGCCGCGCTCGGCCATACAGGCCGCCACGAAGGCCCGGCAGGCGGTATCGCTGGCGCGCGCACCGCCCACATGGCCGCCCATGCCATCGGCGAGCACCGCGAGCAACAGACCCTCGCCGCCATCCGGCGCCACGGCGAAGGTGCAGGCGTCCTCCTGATGGGCGCGCGCACCACGAATGGCGCCGCTTGCATGGTCGAAGGGCATGGGCCTGCTCAAAGTGCGGTCAGCTCCGACCAATCGAACTCCTCGCCGCAGAACGGCACGAAGACGAGCTGGGTGTGCCCCATGGTGATGACGTCCATGGCCTGCAATGGCACGGCCGAGGTCGGCTTGTCCTCGTTCACCGAGACCACATTGGTCTTGGCCAGGTTGGGCACGAACAGGAACCGGCGCTCCGCCGCGTCATAGCGGATATAGGCCTGCTCCTCGGCCGAGATCGTATCGTCGCCGAAGTCGATGGGAATGCGCTGGCTCGGCGCGCGGCCGATGGTGTTGTTGCCCTCGAAGATGGGGCGGAAGGCGCCGAGCCCGGGTCCGCCGATGACCACGAGCCAGCCGACCACCGGGTCCTGGTGGAACTCGCTGCGCGAGACCTTGAGCGGCCCGCGCACCAGCCGCGTGCGCCCGCCGCCCGCCGCGCCCGCGCCCGGGCCGGGCCGCATGATCCGTGTCGGCGGCACCGGATCGCTCGCAGCCCCTGCGCCCGGCGCGCCCCCTTCGCCCGGCGCGCCCTGGCCCTGCCCCGAGGCGGCGGCAGGCGCACCGGCAGGCGGCGGCGTTGCAGCAGCGCTCGCGGGCGATGCGGGAGCCGTCACATCTCCCCCCGCGCCCGCAGACGCATCGCTGGCCGCGCCCGCATCCTTGTGGGCAATCAGCGTCGTGCGCGCATCGTCACCGGCATCGCCAGCCGTGCGCATGCCGGCGCCCGCGGTTTGCGCCGGCGCCTCGCCCACCTCGCCCTGAATGGTCCGGAGCGCCCGCTGAAGCTGGGTGCGCACGCCCGGCTCGCCTGCATCCCGCCCCGCACCGTCGTTCCGATTCTCGTCCTCGGACATCTCATCCCTCCTCTCGCGCTCGTCTCGCGGGCCATCCCGCATCTCGCCGCGGCCGCACCGGATAGCCTTTCACTGCGCCCCGGCCCGCCCCGGACGATCGGCACCCTTGGGCGGAGCGGCGGCCTCCCGCTCCTCCGCCTCGTCCGAGCCGTGCTCCCCATTCGCCGCCAGATGCAGCCGCAGCCGCATGGCGCCGAGAGATACCGTCTCGCCGCCCCTGAGGACGGCCTGCGCAACCCGCTCGTCGTCGACGAGCACGCCATTGCCCGTCGCACCGCTCAGATCCGTGATCACCAGGCCACCACCGGGCGCCGAATGCAGCACCGCATGATGCCTGTGCACCGTGCGATCCTGCAGGCGAATGTCGTTTTCTTCATGGCGTCCGATTCCGATCACGCCGCGCCGCACTTCGAGCCGCACATCCTCGCCGACGATCTCGAACCAGCCGGCGAGGCCGTCCTCGTCCTGCCCAGCCCCGCCGTCTCCGCTCGATGCCGCCGCCTGCGTCGGCGCGGACCGCGCCTTCGAGCCGCCGGAAACGGCCTCGGCACCGGCCTCGGCACCGGCCGGGGCGGATGGCCTGTTCTGCGCCGCCCTTGCCTTTCCCCGCCCGCCGCGGCGGGCGAGCAGGATCATCATGACCGCCAGCGCAATCACCGCGCCGGCCGCGAGCGCAATGAGCCCATTGGGGGAGAGCTGGCCCAGCGCCTCGCTCATGCTCGGCAGGGCCATCGCCACGACGGGCCCGCAGACGGCCGCGCCGGCTTGGCAAGGTTCTCCTTCTCATCGTTCTGCTCGCCGGCGCATGGATGAAGTCTTACCTGAGAGC
>JALUTE010000175.1 GCA_027058255.1 Methyloligella sp.
GACAAGGACCGCGCCATCGACCACTGGAAGGCGCGCGGGCTCGACTTTTCGCGCATCTTCCACAAGCCCGAGGTGGGGCCCGAGGTCGGCATCTACCATTCGGAGCGGCAAAACCATCACCTCGAGAAGGTGCTCGATCGCAAGCTCATCGAGCTTTGCCGGCCGGCGCTCGAGAAGGGCGAGCGCATCAAGCTTGAGCTTGAAATCAAGAACACCGACCGCACCACGGGCGCCATGCTCTCTGGGGGCATCGCCAAGCGCTATGGCCATGCCGGGCTGCCGGACGACACCATCTGGATCACATTCCGCGGCACGGCGGGCCAGAGCTTCGGCGCCTGGGGCGCGCGGGGGCTCACTCTCGACCTCATCGGCGAGGCCAACGACTATGTCGGCAAGGGGCTCTCGGGCGCGCGGCTTATCGTGCGGCCGGCCGAGGATTCAGGCATTGTGCCCGAAGAGAGCATCATTGTCGGCAATACGGTGCTCTATGGCGCGATCTCGGGCGAGTGCTATTTCCGCGGCATCGCGGGCGAGCGTTTTGCCGTGCGCAACTCGGGCGCCATTGCCGTTGTCGAGGGCACGGGCGATCACGGCTGCGAGTATATGACCGGTGGCATTGTCGTCGTCCTCGGCCCCACGGGGCGCAATTTCGCGGCCGGCATGTCGGGCGGCATCGCCTATGTGCTGGACGAGGCGGGCGATTTTGCCGAGCGCTGCAATCTCGCCATGGTCGAGCTCGAGCCCGTCGAGGCCGAGGAGGAGTTTCTCGCCGGCACCGCCCATCAGACGGGTGACCTCGAGAGCCACGGCCTCGTCGATGTCCTGAGCGACATGACCCAGCACGACGCCGAGCGGCTCCACAAGCTCATCTCGGACCATCTCCACTATACGGGCTCGGCGCGGGCGCGGGCGATCCTCGACAATTGGAGCGCGTACCTGCCGAAGTTCGTCAAGGTGATGCCCGTCGAGTACCGCCGCGCGCTCGCCGAGATGGCCCGCGCCCAGGAGCCCGATGTGCGCGGCTTCGATCAGCTGCAGATCGGCCTGCGTCCGGGGCCCGCCAACAACGGCGCTCGCCAAGCAAAGCAGTAATGTAATAGAGCGATAGCGTAAGAGAGCAATCAAGGGTGCGGGGGCATTGAGCCGGCGTGGCCGCATCCATGCCGCTGCGCGCCATGAGATGTGGCTGGCGAGCGCGCAGAGGGGGCGGCTGCGACTACGAGGCGGTTGCGAGCACGGGGCGGCTGCGAGCAGGGAGCAGCTGCGAAGTCGAGGGAGGATGGGCAGTCAAGGGGGCTGCGAAGTCAAGGGAGGGTGCAAAGCCATGAATCGGATCGTCCAAACAACAGTGCGCGCGATGGCGTTCATCCCGCGCGATCTCATTGCCGTTCTCGCGCGGTTCGCCGTGGGTCTCACATTCTTCAAATCGGGGCTGACAAAGCTCGAGGGCGCGAGCGTCTATGAAAAGCTCATAAGCTTCGATATCGCCGACAAAACCTATTTTCTCTTCGAGAATATCTACAAGG
>JALUTE010000176.1 GCA_027058255.1 Methyloligella sp.
GGAGAGTCGCGGGCGGCGCAACGGAAGGGCGCCCGCGACTCTCCGACACCGTTCCGGCAGGCGGCACTGCCATGGGCGCGACCGCGGGCGGCGCGGATGGGGAGGCACGCCCTGTCGGCGCGCGGCTCGCCGACACCGCTCCCGTGGGGCCGGCCGGGGATGGCTTCGCGGGCCTTGCCATGGCTTTGGGCTGGGGGGCTTCGGACTGGGGGGCTTCGGCCTCGAGGGCTTCGGGCCCGGGCGCGATGGTCATGGGCCGATAGGCGAACTTCTTGCGCTGGGCGGCCTTGCGCTTCGCGCGGACCGGCACCGGCCGGGCGAGGGCATCGCGGAGGCGCGCAAGGCGGGCAAGCGCGTGCCTGCGCTCTGCGGGATCGCGCCCCGCACGGGCGATCAGCGCCTTGCAGAGCGCATGCAGGAAAAAGCGGCGATAGGCGGCCCGCTTGCCCGGTGCGACGCCGCGCGTAAGGCGTGCGAGTGCCTGCCTCGCCCCTGTCTCGAGCCCGCGGTCACGAACGGCGAGGCGACGTGCCGAATCGATGAGCGCCTGCCGCTGCATCATGGAACCGGTGAAAGGGGGCTCGGCGCCGCACGGCGCGGCCCGCGCGGGCACCATCGCCAGGAGCAGGGCGACCATTGTGAGGGCGAGCAGACTGGCCGACACGGCCAGCAGCCGTCCCGACCACCCGTATCGCCCGCCATGCCGCCACATCCCAACCGCTCCCTCTCATGCGCCTCGGAGACGCGTATCCGCGCTTCGGTCTCACGCCGAGACAAAGGCGCAAGGGGTCGGCCATCCTTCAATGAGGACCGCCCTCGGTCAGGCTATCAAATCCGTGTGGGTCTGCCCAGAGATGTCTCGCTGGGGTCGTGTCTCAGTTGGCGTGTCCATTGCGTGACGGAGGCTTTTCAAGCTGTTTCCCGTGTTCTTGCTCCACGTCATCAACCTCCTCGGGCCCGACCCGGGGATCAGACCGGGGGTGATCCAGAGCCTGCCCCCGGCTCGATCGGGGGGCAACGAACTCGGAGCTTGCCGCCCTGGATTGCCGCGTCACGCGCGGCAATGACGTGAATGGGATAGCGCGCCCATACATTCGAACTGAGACACTGCACTCGCTGGGGGGCAGAGGAGAGGAATGAAACGCAAGACGATGGGAGAACGCACGCAGCGGCATGAGCAGAGCGCGCGGGGATGCCATCCCGCGGCCAGCTCGCCCCGCCGGTCCCTCGCGTGGTTGCCCGGGCTCAGGTCACGCCGTCGCCCGAGGGCGTCTCTTCGGGAGCGGTGTCCACGGTGTCCTTGCCACCCCCATTGCCGGCAACGGCGTCCGCGTCCTTGGGTGCGGCGGGCGCCGCATCGCCAGCGCGGGACCGCCCCTGGGACGATTTCGCCCTCGCGCTGCCATTGCCGGCAGCCGGCCTCGGGCGCCTGCGGCGGGTCCGCGTTCCATCTCCCGATGCCGAGGCCCCGCGAGCGCGACACCGCCGAGACGGACGCCGCACCGCGTGAGGGACGGCGCGAGGCGGCTTGCTCTGCGCGCTCGGTGCGCTCCTCCCGCCGTCCCTCACGCGGTGCGGCGTCCGTCTCGGCGGTGTCGCGCTCGCGGGGCCGGCCTTCGCGATCCTGCGGCGCAGCCTCGCCTGCCACCCGGCCGGGATCATCGCCCGCATGGGCGCGCTCGCCCGATGCCGAACGCTCCCCATTTCCGGGCCGCTCGCCGAGCGCCTTGCGCATGCGCTGGGCGGACCCGTTCACCATGTCGGGCTGTTGCATCTGGGCCTGAACCGCCATGATGATGCGGTTGTAGTGCTCGGCGTGCTGGAAGTAGTTCTCCGCCGTCACCGTGTCGCCCGATGCCAGTGCATCGCGCGCCAGGGCGCCATATTTCTCCGCGATGTGGGCGGCCGTGCCGCGAATCTTCACATCGGGTCCGTTGCTCTCATAGCTGCGGGTCAACGGGTTCTGGTTCTTTCGACCCCGGCCGCGACCTCTGCGATTCTGCTGTACCTGCCTCATCGGCTCCCATTTCGTTCGATATTCGCCGGCAACCTCCGGGCTCGGCACGCCACCTGCGCACCCGAAGCCCTCGCCCGAGGCCCACCGGCACCTGACAAGACTGAAACGCACCCCCGTCCATCCATGTCCGGGCACAATGCGGGTCGCCTCACGCGGAGGCGCACCCAAGCCGCGCCCTCGCCAAATGCCATCGCAAGGAATGCGTGGCCGGCTTCACGGGCGCAGCGAGCCTTTCGTGTCAATGTGGTGTGTCAGCGGTTTTCCATGAGCCAATAGATCGATTGCGTCGCTCACATTTCGACTTGCCACAACAGCACCGAAACACGCGTCATGACACCATTGGTTTGTCGCACCGAGCCGTTCACGACGATCATCCCGTGCCACGGTCAGGTGCGGGAATGCCGACTCATCGAAGCTGCTCTCGCCCTGTCCCGCCTCTGCGGCCGTTCCCGCCCGTGCGAACATTGCCCGCCTGTGCGAATATTGCGCTCCAAGCCCCGGGGCCGTGTTGAGCCCGGTCAGCGAGCGCACCAGCCCGCCTCCCTCGACGGCCGCCGCCGCCTGCGTAGTGCCCCCGCACGGGCCCTGCGCGCCCCGTGACGTGCAGGGCGCCTGTGAGGTGCGCGGCTCCTGCCTGTCCATCCGCGCGCTCAGCCCATGCTCGGGCCTGCGCCCTCAAGCTGCGCCAAGACGCTCTCTGCCCCGCGACGTGGTCGCAAATGAGGCACGCCACAGAGTGATGATCCAGCGTTGCCCGCTCGCGTCGCGCTCCTCCACGGACATGACCTTTCAGAACGTGTCACGTCCGCGTCTCTCGGCGATGCGCTGACATGTGGCGTCGCGCCTCGGCCCGCCCGGCGCCCGCGATCCCTTGGGACGATGCCCGTCCCCGGAACGCTCGCAGGTCCACCTGGCCGTCCGACTGCCGGCGCTCGCAAGCGTGCTCCGCCGACACCGGGGCTTTTCCGCCTGCGGGGCTGCGCCAACCCCCACGGCTCTCCCGGCTTGCCCCTCCGGGCCCCGGCTTGCCCCTCCGGGCCCCGGTCTACCCTTCCGGGCCGGACCGCCCGCTGAGCCGGGGTCCAATCCCTGGAGGCCCGTGTGCGATTCCGCTTCCGCTCACGCGAACGTAGCCGGATCGAGTCTCATTTCCAACTCTTTTTTTCCGGCTCTCCAGCGCGCCCGAAACGGCGTGCCTTCGCGGCCACACAGCGAATTATGCCGCGAATATCCGTCCAAGTCGTTAATTCCCGCTCCGTCTCGACAAGCTGCGCGGCGCGCAGGATCGCCGCAACATCCGCATGCTGCCCGGCGCCCACCTCGAGCACGATCCAGCCCCCACCCTGCAGCCCGGCGAGCGAGCGGGCGAGCGCTCGATAGGCCTCCAAGCCATCCGGGCCGCCATCGAGGGCACCAAGGGGGTCGTGCTCGCGGACCTCCGGTGCAAGGGACGCGATATCGGGCCGTCGCACATAGGGCGGGTTGGAGATGACGAGATCGAACGCGCCGCGCAGCGGCGCGCACCAATCGGCAACCACGAACCGGGCCCGCTCGGCGAGCCCGAGCCGGCATGCATTCTCCCTTGCGACTTGGGTGGCGGCAAGGCTCACGTCAAGGCCGAGGCCGCGTGCCTCCGGCAATTCGGCAAGAAGCGAGAGCAACAGGCAGCCCGAGCCGGTGCCGAGATCGAGAATGTTCAAAGGCCGCCCGCGCCAGCCCTCCTCCTCGACAATGGCGAGCGCCGCCTCCACCACGGTTTCGCTGTCGGGACGCGGATCGAGGGTGGCCGGGCCGATACGAAACGGCAATCCCCAGAACGCGCGGGTGCCGAGAATGCGCGAGACCGGCTCGCGCCGGCAGCGGCGCTCACCATGGTCCACGAGCTGCGCGCGCTCCGCCGGGCCGAGAGCGCGCTCCGGATGGGCGATGAGCGCCGCCTGATCCAGCGCGCAGGCAGCGGCCACCAGAAGGCGCGCATCCTGACCGGGCGTGTCGATCCCGGCGCGGCGGAAGGCGAGGGTCAGACTGCGCACCGCCGCCCCGACCGTGGAGAGGTCCATGCCCGCCAGCGCGCCTGCACCCGCGCGCACCAAAGCCTCCGCCATGGCCGCTCCCGCCCCCTCACCCATCGCGCGCCGCCTCCGCCCCGCTCTCGGCATCCATGGCCGCCAGCAGGCTCGCCTGGTGGTGGGTCACCAGCGCGTCCACGATCTCGTCCAGCGCCTCGCCGGCCAGCACCTGCTCCAGCTTGTGCAGCGTCAGGCCGATGCGGTGGTCGGTGACCCGCCCCTGGGGAAAGTTGTATGTGCGGATGCGCTCGGACCGGTCGCCCGAGCCCACCTGGCCGCGGCGCTCCGCCGCCCGCTCGGCCTCGGCCTTGCGGCGCTGCATGTCATAGAGCCGCGAGCGCAGCACCTGCATGGCGCGGGCACGGTTCTGATGCTGGGACTTCTCGCTCGAGGTGACCACGATGCCCGTGGGCAGATGGGTGATGCGCACGGCGCTGTCCGTGGTGTTCACATGCTGGCCGCCGGCGCCCGAGGCGCGCATGGTGTCGATGCGAATGTCCTCGGGACGGATCTCGATGTCGATCTCCTCGGCCTCGGGCAAGACGGCGACGGTCGCCGCCGAGGTGTGGATGCGCCCGCCCGATTCCGTCACCGGCACGCGCTGCACCCGGTGCACGCCGGACTCGAATTTGAGCCGGGCGAACACGCCCTTGCCGGTGATGTTGGCGACAATCTCCTTGTAGCCGCCATGGGCGCTTTCCGAGGCGCTGACGATCTCGGTCTTCCAGCCCTTGGCCTCGGCATAGCGCTGATACATGCGGAAGAGATCGCCGGCGAAGAGCGCCGCCTCCTCGCCGCCCGTGCCGGCGCGCACCTCGAGAATGGCGCTGCGGGAATCGGCCGCATCACGGGGGAGCAGCAGGAGGCGGATCTCGCGGGTGAGCCGCGCGATCTCGCGCTCGAGCCGCTCCGCCTCCTCGCGCGCAAGCTCCGCCATATCGCCATCGCCGCCGGCCTCGGCGAGCATGTCGTCGGTGTCGGCGCGCTCCGCCTCGGCCTTGCGCAGCGCGCGGATGGCCGAGACGACCGGGTCGAGCTCGGCAAACTCCTTCGAGAGGCGCACGAACGCCTCCGGCGAAGGGCCTTGCGAGAGCGCCTCCTGCACCGCCTCCCAGCGCGCGACGAGGCGGTCGAGCTTGTCCTGTGGCAATGTGCTCATGGGGGATAGATCAGGCTTCTCGGCGCCATTGTCAAAGGGTATGTCTTGGCAAGGCC
>JALUTE010000177.1 GCA_027058255.1 Methyloligella sp.
CCTCCTCGGGCTCGCGATCGGCATCTCGAGCCTCGGCCGTACCCTCGGCATTCCGCTGGTGGCGGCGCTCTTTCCGATCCCCAAGATCGCCATGCTGCCGCTCTTCATCCTGTGGTTCGGGATCGGCGAGCCCTCCAAGGTGGCGACCATCGCCTTGGGCAGCTTCTTTCCCACCGTCATCAACGCCTATGCCGGCATCGACGCGGTGCCCAAAAGCCTCGTGCGGATGGGCCAGAGCTTCGGCCTCTCGCATCGCGCCGTCATCCTCAAGATCCTGCTGCCGGGGGCGCTGCCCGGCATCCTGGCCGGCGCCCGCATCTCCTCCTCCATCGCTCTGGTGCTCCTCGTGGCGGCGGAGATGATCGGCGCCCAGTACGGCATCGGAGCGCTCGTCCTCCAGGCGGGCAACCTGATGCGCACGGACCGGCTCATGGCCGGCGTCGTCGTCCTCTCCCTCCTGGGCCTCGCGGTGAGCGCCCTCATCGGCCTCGCCGAACGCCGCCTCCTCGCCTGGCGCTGAGGGGCCGGCGCATCACCGATGCGATACCCTATCCGCAATCACCTCCCGCCTGGGTACTCCGCGCCGTCCTCCCTCCTCGCAAACGACCAGAACATAGCGCCCGAGGCCCAGCGCAGCGTGGCTGCCGACATGGGTGACGGTGCCGATCGCGAGGAGCGCCAGCAGCTCCGGCGAGGGCCGGGGGATACGCACCGCCGGCAGCCGTCCGGCCATCGGAATCCACTGCCCCTGACGGGCGGAAAAGCGCCGCCATTCGACCAGCCCCCCCGCCTCGCCGGCGACCGGCAGCGCCGCCGCCTCCGCCTTGAGGGCGCGGAAATCGGCTTCCACGGTCGCCCCCTGCCAGCGGGCCAGACCGCTCACCCGATTGCCGAGGCTGGTGATGAAGGTGGCGAAACCGTAGGCTCCCCTGTCGCGGGTGCGGATCTCGAGGGGGCTTCGGAACAGCAGCAGGAGATGGTCGCCGGCCGGCGGCTCCACGCCCTCGCACCACCGGATGCGTCGAAACGCCGGCTCCAGTCCGCGGCCCACCGACAACGCACCCCGCAGCGCCCGCACCAACGCCTCCGCCGCCTCTCCCGCCCACGCCGCCGCCAGTCCGAAACAGCACAGCCGAACGCACAGAGCCGCCTTGCGCTCGTCGACCGCGAACACGTAAGGCTTGGGGATCGGCAGACCGGCCGGACCCCGCCCCTGCTCCCGCATGAACAGTTCGAAGGCGCAGGCCGGCTCCCAGTCGCAGGCCCGTCCCGCCCGTGCCGCCGGCGAGGCACTCTCCTTCAGTGCTTCGCCCCAGGCCCCTCTGAGCTTGCCGACGAGTTCCGGCCGCCGCGCCAGATGGCCCGCTCCGGGCACCTCCAAGGTGAGTTCGGCCCACACCCAGCTACGGGCGAGATCGATCAGTCCCGCGCACCGTGGTGGGCTCTTCAGATCCTCCGTGAACCTCCCCTCGGCCACCCCGCGTGCCTCCCTGCTGGCTGCTTTCGACCAATATGCCCTCGGC
>JALUTE010000178.1 GCA_027058255.1 Methyloligella sp.
CCGGCGAGTGCAGCAACACTCCCGAGGGCATGGGCAAACCCTGAGAAGGAGGGTTCACCAATGGCGAAAGTACCATCGAGACGGCGGGGCGACCAGCCTCTCTTGACGGCCGGGGGGGCGGGAGCGCCTCCCCCCGCCTGTCGCAATGTCGCAGATGTCGCAGGGGGGCAACCTGTGAACACGTCTTCGGTTCCGTGGCCGCTCAGGCTGGTGACGCTGGCGGCCGCCATCGCCCTGCTCGGCGTCTCGGGTTTCTTCAACTGGCGCTTCGGGACGAGCTTCGGGCGCACGCCAATCGAGGCGCAGGCCTGGGGCGTGGCGAGTCTTGCCTCCGATGCGATGAAGGCGACGGCGCCGGTCATTATCCTCTGGGCCATCCGGCGGCGCGAGATGCTGACAGGCGTCGTGGCGGTGGCGGTGCTGGCCGTCACGGCGGCCTGGTCACTCGCGGCCGCCATCGGCTTTGCCGCCACGGCGCGCCAAGCAGCGCTCACCCGCCAGACCGAGGGCACGCCAGCCTACAAGCGTGCTCTTGCCGCTGAGGCCCGCGCCACCCGGGCGATTGCCCAGTTGACGGCAGACGCCCCGCCACGTCCCCCCGCCTGGCTGGAGGCCGAGATCGCCCGCCTCAAGGCCGTGCCGGGCGCCAATGGTTGCGTGCGCGTCGATGGCCCGATCTCGCGCCGCGTCTGCGCCCAGGTGGCACGGCTTCAGGGCGAGCTGGCACGCGGGCGGGCACTCGCGGCGGCGAAGGCCGAGCGGGCTGAGGCCCGGGCAGCCATGGAGCGGGTCTCGCACACGGCCGATCCGCAGAGCCGTGCCCTTGCTGGACTCGGCGCAGCCCTCGGCCTTGCCCTGACGCAAGACCAGGTGCGCCTCGCCCTGATCGTGCTCGCGGTGGCCCTGGTCGAGATCGGGAGCGCCTTCGGGCTCCTCCTCGCCAATGTCGGAGGTGCACACCTCAAGGCACGCGAAGTGCACACCGGCCCGGCGTGGGCTTCGTCGGCAAACCCGCACAAACGGGACCGAGGCGGTGCCGGACGTTTTGTCGGCAAGCCCGCACAGAACGAGCAGGGGAGGCGGGGTTTTGTCGGCAAATCCGAGCAAGGGGCAAGCGCGGGTATCGTCGGCAAACCCGCACAAGACGGACTGCGCGGGGTGCCAGCCGGGGGTGGCGGAGTGCACATGCCAGCGTGTGGAAAAGTGCACAGTCCGAACGCCGTGCGCACAGCCGTGCGCGGCGCGGTCGCACCACGGCTGCTGCGCCATCTGGAGCAGAGCGGGGGTCGCGTGACGTCATCGTGGCGCGGCCTTGCGATCGACCTCGGAGTGTCTGCGAGCGGTGTGCGCCGAGCGGCGCAGGCTCTGGCCGCAGCGGGCGCCGTCCGCATTGCACCCGGCCGCAAAGGGACGGCCCTCTGCCTCGCCAGTTGAACGTCGCCCGCGCAAACCTTATGGTTCATGCGAGACGATGCAGAGAGGAGGGATCGCATGCCCGACAAGCCCGGGAAGCAGGCC
>JALUTE010000179.1 GCA_027058255.1 Methyloligella sp.
GGCCGCCGGCCAGGCGAGAATGCCGAGCGCCAGCAGCCCTGCGAACAGGGCCTCGCCCCAACCCCTGTCCCCGCGCCGCCACACCTGCACGAAGGCCGGCACGGTGAGCAGCAGCGCCAGGATCGCAAGCGCGAAGGCCACGACGAATGCCCCCAGTGCCACCGGCGTGGGCAGGGAGGCGAAGCGGTGCAGCAGCGCCGCCAGGAGCACGAGCTGAAGGGCGAAAAGCGCAACGCGCCGGCTCCAGGGCGCGAAAAGGGTCTTGCGCCGCGCCTGCCAGATGTCGGGGCGAAATCGCACGCCATTGTCGATGGGAAGGGTCACCAACTGTCCCGCGCCTCGCCCTTTCATGCCCTGCCGGGTCCGCCCCCGGCGCCGCCCCGCGCGCCCGACACCGTTTGCGCCCGGCCCGAGCTCCATGCCCTCGGGCCCGGGCAAACCGTCGCGGGAGCCCCAGTTAGGCTTTGTTTTCTCCCACGGCCGACGCTAAAGCATAACGCACATCATTGTGGCAAAGAAAACGTTTAGGGGCGTCGGCGGCGGGGCATGGGGCAATCCCGGCTGGCCAGCATCCGATGCCCGCAGGACAAGGCCTTTCCCATGCAGAAACTCAGCAATGCCGGCACGCGGGACATCGAGACCCTCATCCACCCCTACACCAATCTCGCAACCCATCGCGAGTCGGGACCGCTCATCCTGGAGCGCGGCGAGGGGATCCATGTCTGGGACAACACCGGCAAGCGCTATATCGAGGGCATGGCGGGCCTGTGGTGCACGGCGCTCGGTTTCGCCAATGAGGAGCTGATCGAGGCGGCGCGCGAGCAGATGGACCAGCTTCCCTTCGGCCATCTCTTCACCGGCAAGAGCCACGAGCCGGCCATTGCGCTGGCGGAAAGGCTGAAGGAGATCTCCCCCGCCCCCGCCTCCAAGGTGTTCTTCACCTGCTCGGGCTCGGAGGCCAACGATACCCAGATCAAGCTCGCCTGGTACTACAACAACGCCCGCGGCAAGCCTGAGAAGAAGAAGATCATCTCCCGGCAGAAGGCCTATCACGGCGTCACCATCGCCACCGCCAGCCTCACGGGCCTTCCCCCCGTGCACCGGGATTTCGACCTGCCCATCGACCGCATCCTGCACACGGACTGTCCGCACCATTATCGGTTCGCCGAGCCGGGAGAGAGCGAGCGGGACTTCTCCGCCCGCCTTGCCGCGAGCCTCGAGGCCCTTATCGAGCGCGAGGGACCCGAGACCATCGCCGCCTTCATCGCCGAGCCGGTCATGGGCGCGGGCGGCGTGATCGTGCCGCCGGAGGGCTATTTCGAGGCCATCCAGCCCGTTCTCGAGCGCCACGACATCCTGCTCATCGCCGATGAGGTGATCTGCGGCTTCGGGCGCACCGGCGCCATGTTCGGCTCCGAGACCTTCTCCATCCGGCCGGACACCATCTCCATCGCCAAGGCGCTGACCTCCGCCTATGCGCCGCTCGGCGCCCTCACCGTATCCGAGGACGTCTACCAGGCCATGCTGGACGAGAGCCGCAAGATCGGCGTGTTCGGCCACGGCTACACCTATACGGGCCACCCGCTGGGCTGCGCCATCGGCCTCAAGGCCCTGGAGATCTACGAGCGCGACGACATTGTCGGGCATGTGCGCCGCGTCGCGCCGACGTTCCAGAAGCGCCTCGCGGCCTTGCGCGACCATCCGCTCGTCGGCGAGGCGCGCGGGGTCGGCCTCATCGCCGGCGTCGAGCTCGTGGCCGACAAGGCGGCGCGCACGCCCTTCGAGCCGAGCCTCGGCGTCGGCGCCAGGGCCGCTGCCTTCTGCCAGGAGGAGGGGCTGATCACCCGGGCGCTGGTGGACACCCTCGCGCTCTGCCCGCCGCTCATCATCACCGATGAGGAGATCGACGCCCTGTTCGACGCCCTCGAGCGCGGGCTCGAGAGAACGCAAGCCTGGCTCGCGAAGTCCGATGGTTGAACGATGATCGGCCCATGAGCGAGAGGCCCGAGCATAGCCCCACGCCGCCGGCCGGTGCGGAGCGCGCGCCCGTCGTCGTGCTCGTCGCCCCGCAGCTCGGCGAGAACATCGGAGCCGCAGCCCGGGCCATGGCCAATTTCGGGCTCCACGCCCTGCGGCTCGTGACCCCGCGCGATCCCTGGCCGAACGAGAAGGCGGAGAAGGCGGCCTCGGGGGCGGCGTTCATCCTGTCGAACGCCCGGCTCTGCGCAAGCACGGCCGAGGCCATTGGCGATCTGGCGTGGGTCTGCGCCACCACCGCCCGGCCGCGGGACATGGCCAAGCCCATCCTCACCCCCGAGACGGCAGCGCGCGAGATGCGCCGGCGCGCGGCACAGGGCGAGCCCTGCGGCATCCTCTTCGGGCGCGAGAGCTCGGGTCTCACCAATGACGAGATCGCGCTCGCCGATGCCGTCGCCATGGCGCCGGTCGATCCCGCCTTCGCCTCGCTCAACCTTGCCCAGGCCGTGCTCCTCATGGCCTATGAATGGGCGCGGCAGGGGGGCAAAGACGCATTGAGGCTCGGCCGTCAGACGGCCTATGACGGCCCGGCGCGGGAGGGGCTGTTCCTGCGCGGCTCGCGCCCGGCGAGCAAGGCGGAGCTCATGGGCCTCTTCGAGCATCTGGAAGGGGAGCTCGATGCGGCCGGCTTCCTCTATCCGCCCGAGAAGCGTCCCCTCATGGTGCGCAATATCCGCACCATGTTCACACGCATGGCGCCGAGCGAGCAGGAGGTGCGCACGCTGCGGGGGATCGTCGCAGCGCTTGCCCGCGCCCACAGGAGAAAAGGCGGTGCGTCGTGATGCGCCTTAGTTATGCCGCGATTATGCTCTTGCGATGACACCGCCGATGGCAGCCGAGCTGCCGTAAGACAACAGGGGCTGGTAATGAAAGACAGGGTTGTGTGCGCACTCAAGGGACTGGCGTGCGCCGGTGTTGTGACAGGCCTCGTGGTGGGCATCCTCGTGGGCGCCGCGGGCGCCGCCGCGGCCAAGGAGCTGAGCGACCGGTCGGTCAGGGTGCTCATGAACTATGCATGGGTGCTGCTGCCCACCAAGTTCACCTCCGCCACGGGCAAGGTCATCGAGGTGGACAAGAAAAAGCACAAGAAGGATGTGATGATCCCGCTGGACGTGGCGCGGCACATCATCAAGGTCGCCCGCCTCACCGCGCATGCCCAGATCTGCAAGCTGGACGAGTATCAGGCGATCAACTATCGGACCATGATGGCCCGCGAGGTCCAGAAGAAGAAATGGACCGACCAGCAGTTGCTCTATATCAGCAATCTGCATCTCTTCACGGTCATGTGGTTGACCGGCAATGTGAAGGTGGTGGAAGAGAACGGCAAGAAGGAGGTCGTGCTCAACAAGGCCGTGACCGGCAAGGAGCAGACCTGCACGGACGCGCAGCGCAACAAGGTCAAGCAGCAGATCGAGGCCTATATCGAGAGCGGGCGCAAGAAGGGCAAGTCCAAGTCCTGAGCGTGAAGCAAGGCGCGCCGGCCCGCCAGGGGCGCGCCTTGTGGCGCCGGGGGGCGCGGCCGGAAAGGCGAGGCGCACCCGCTTTCGCCCGCCGCTTGACGGCGCCTGCGGCACTGCCTACACCCGTTGCATGCAACGGAGTGGGGCCATGCTGACGCTCATCGACAATTACGACAGCTTCACCTACAACCTCGTCCATTTTCTGGGCGAGCTCGGCGCCGACTGCCGGGTCTGGCGCAACGATGCGGTGAGCGTGGACGAGGTGCTGGCGGCGCGCCCGCGCGCCATCGTGCTCTCGCCCGGCCCCTGCACCCCGAACGAGGCCGGCATCTGCCTGGACCTCGTGAAGCGCGCGGGACCGCGCATCCCCATTCTCGGCGTCTGTCTCGGGCACCAGACCATCGGCCAGGCCTATGGCGGCACGGTGGTGCGCGCACCCCGGCTCATGCACGGCAAGCTCTCGACCGTGACCCATCGCGGCGGCGGCCTCTTTCGCGGCCTGCCTAAGCGCTTCGAGGCGACCCGCTATCACTCGCTCATCGTCGACCGGGAAAGCCTGCCTGCCTGCCTCAAGATCACGGCGGAGACCGACGATGGCATCATCATGGGGCTGCGCCACACGCGCCACAAGGTCTTCGGCGTCCAGTTCCACCCCGAGTCCGTCGCCTCCCAGCATGGCCATGCGCTGCTCGCCAACTTTCTGGCCCTCGCAGGCTTCGAGGTGGACCGCAATCTCGCCCGCGCCGCCGACGAGGCCCTTCTCGCGGCATGACGGCGGACCAGCCAGGGAGGATGGGAGAGCCATGTCCGCGCTCAAGGAGCTGATTGCCCTTATCGCCAGCGGCGCGACCCTCGACGAGGCCCAGGCGGCCCGCGCCTTCGACATCATGATGTCGGGCGAGGCGTCGGAGGCGGAGATCGGCGGCTTCCTGATGGGCCTGCGGGTGCGCGGCGAGACGGTGGACGAGATCACCGGCGCCGCCCGCGCCATGCGCGCCAGGGCCACGCCCGTCGCGGCGCCCGAGGGCGCCATCGACATCGTCGGCACCGGAGGCGATGCGAAGGGCACCTACAATATCTCCACCTGCACTGCCCTCGTCGTGGCAGGCGCCGGCGTTCCGGTCGCCAAGCATGGCAATCGCTCGGTCTCGTCCCGCTCGGGCGCGGCGGACGTGCTGCAGGCCCTGGGCGTTGCCCTCGACATCGGCCCGGACCGGGTCGCCGCCTGCATCCGGGAGGCCGGGGTCGGCTTCATGTTCGCGCCCGCTCACCATGCGGCGATGAAGCATGTGATGCCGGCACGGCTCGCCCTCGGCACGCGGACGATCTTCAATCTGCTCGGGCCGCTCACCAATCCGGCCGGCGTCAGGCGGCAGGTGCTCGGCGTCTTCTCGCGCGACTGGGTGGCGCCGCTGGCGGAGGTCATGGGCAAGCTCGGCGCGGAGCGCGTCTGGGTGGTGCACGGCGCCGATGGCATGGACGAGCTCACCACCACGAGCGAGACCCATGTGGCGGAGTGGCGGGACGGGCAGGTTGCGACCTTCACCGTTGCGCCGGAGGATGCGGGCCTTGCCCGCGCGGCGCCCGAGGACCTCGTCGGCGGCGATGCCGAGGCCAATGCCGAGGCCATCCGGGCGGTGCTGGCGGGAGAGGCGGGGCCCTTCCGCGACGTGGTCGTGCTCAACGCGGCGGCGGCCCTCGTCGTCGCGGGCAGGGCCGAGGCGATTGCCGAGGGCGCGCGAGAGGCCGAGGCGGCCATCGACGAGGGCCGCCGC
>JALUTE010000180.1 GCA_027058255.1 Methyloligella sp.
AGCCAGAACTGCTTGGCGGGCGGGAGGGCAGGAGGCCGTCATTCAGCGTTTCTCCGAGGCCGAATGGCCCGGTCACCTGATGCCCGACATCGAGGACATCTTCTTCGCAAGCGCCGCGACAACGCGCTTTCGCACGGCCGAGGAACGGGATGCCTTTCGCGAGCGCTGGCTCGGGCGCTATTTCCGGCGCTGGCCGGACTGGTGCCTCGTCGCCACGATGGAGGATGGCACACTCGCCGGCTATCTCGCCGGCTGCCCCGAGGATGCGGCGAGCTCGCCGCTCTTCGCCGATCTCACCTATTATGGGGTATTCGCGCCCTTCTGCGCCGCCTATCCCGCGCATCTGCATGTCAATGTGGACCCGCGCTGGCGCCGGCACGGGATCGGCTCGCGGCTGGTGGATGCCTTCGCGGACCAGTGCGCGCAGGCGGGCCTGTCGGGCCTGCACGCGGTGACCGGGGCGGAGAGCCGCGCGGTGCGCTTCTACAAGCGCGCCGGCTTCGTGAGCATCGCCAATGGCATCTGGGACGGGCGCGGCCTCGCCTTCATGGCCCGGGAGATCCCCTGAGGGGCTGCATCGGTCGATCAGCTCCGCTCGGCACGGGCGCACAGGAGAATGCGGCGCACCACCTCCGCATTCATCACCACGGCGATGATCGCAAGGGTCGCCAGCGGCAGATTGGCGATGGCACCGAGGGCGATGAGCGCCACCCGCACGTCCCGCCCCATGCGCAGCCGCCAGCCGCTCTTGCCCGCGGCCAGGCGGGCGCGCATCAGCCCGTCATACTTGTCCGCCGTGTAGCTGTTCACGAAGGAGCCGATGATCGCCGCGAAGCCGGCGAGCAGGGCGAGGCCGGCGCCTGCATCGTCCATGGCCGCGCGCGCCATGACCGCATGCCAGGTGAGACCGAACAGAAGGAACCCGTCCGCATAGCGGTCGAGCACCGCGTCGAGCCAACCGCCGAAATCGCTTTTCATGAGCTTGAGCCGGGCGATCTCGCCATCGCAGCCATCGACGATCGAGGCGATCTGCGCCAGCACGCCCCCGGCCGCCAGGGCCGGCCAGCCGGGCAGGGCCATGAGGAGGGCGGCAAGGGCGGAGAGGGCGAAGGAGCCGAGGGTGATCTGATTGGGCGTCACCGGCCATCGGACAAGCCGGCGCGAGAGGGCGCGCGAGAGCGGGCGGTTGATCCAGCGCGAGACGGGACCGTCATGGGGCTTGCCCCGCTCGCGTGCCAGGAGGCGGCGCTCGGCCTCGCGCAGCGCCTCGGGCGTGTCCACGTCGAGCCAGGGGGCGCCGGTCGTGTCCGCGGCGAGGGCCTTGCCCTCATCGGCCAGCTTGCGCATGGCGTCGGAGAGGCCGTGACCGCCGTCCTCTCCGGCCTTCTCCAAGGCTTCGAACAGGCCGCGCGTGCACAGGAACAGGCCCGTGTCGATGGCGTCCCAGGGCTCCAGATCCTTGCCGATGGCCGCAATGCGCAGCCGTGCGTCTTCCGTTCCGTTCCCTTCTGCGGTTGCAAGGCGGACCTTGGTCGCGTCGGGCTCGTCGAACAGGCTCGCCCGGTCGCGGTCCACGGCAAGACGCACCGCACCCTCGGGCAGGGGCAGGCCGGCGAGGCGGCGCGCCATGTCGGGCGAGATCAGGTGATCGACCATGGCGAGGAAGAAGGGCTCGTCCTCGTCCTCGATGTGAGGCGCGGCGGAAAGGGCGCTCGCGCCATTGCCCTTCCTCCAGTCGGCGGTGCGGGCAAAGGTGATGCGCAGGCCATACTTGCGGGCGATATCGCGCATATGCGCCTCCACCGCGTCGGCGGCATGGCCGAGGGTGACGACGAAGCGGTCGATGCCGAGCTCGCGATGAAAGAGCGCCATGCACCGTTCGGCGAGCGTGAGCCCGAGAAGCGGGGTCAGCGGTTTGGGCAGGCCCTCGCCGCCGAAGAGGCGTGAGCCTTCTCCCGCGGCCAGAATGACGGCGCATCGCGGCATGTCCGGGGATGTCCTGTTCGTTTCAGCGGGGGTGTTCGGGGGCATGGCGGGCGAGCTCCTCCAAAATGGCATCGAGGAGGGCGGGTGTCGCGGCGGCGATGATGGCGCGCCGGTCGAGAAGGCCGTGCATCGCCGGCACGGGAGCGCCGTCGGGGCCCGAGATGGCACCGCCTGCCTCGCGCAGGAGAAGGCTTGCGGCGAGCCAGCTTTCGCCTGTCAGCCGCGCGCGCAGGTCGATATGGGCGTCGAGCGCGCCCGCTGCCACGAGCGCGAGGGCCCGCGAGGCGCAGCCATAGCTGCGCACGCCGCGCGCCCGGGCCATGAGGCGGGCGAGCGCCGGCGCGGGTGCGTGATGATTGAGCTCGACGCTGACGAGGGCGTCGGCAAGCCGCCTCACGCCCGATGTCCGGAGGCGCGCTGCAATACCGGCCTCGCGCTCATCCGGCAGCTGCCAGGCGCCCCGGCCGGCAAGGGCGAGGAGGCGCGCCGCACCCTCCATGGGCGCAATGAGCGCGGCCAGGACGCGCTCCGGCGAGAGCGGTCCCTCGGCGGGCAGCACGGCGCAGGAGAAGGCGGAGAGCGGCAGGGCGCGGGCGAAATTGTCCGAGCCGTCCACCGGATCGACGATGAGGCGCCAGCGCGCCGGGGCCTTTCCGACCAGTCGCGGCGCACCTTCCTCGGAGAGCAGAAGGGCATCGACGCCGGCCTGCTCGAGAAACCGCACGATGGCCCGATGGGCCTCCAGGTCGAAGGCCCGGACCGCATCGCCCTTGGCATTCGTCGCTCCGGTCCCCTTCGAGCCGGCACTAAGGATGGCGGCGTTTCGGACGCTCGCGGCCAGGGCGGGGAGAAGCGTGCCCCAGTCGGGCGGCTCGAGGGAGGCCGGAGCCGCGTGCCCGGGCTCCTGGGAGATGCAGGCGGGGCCGGCACCCGGCCTTCCCCGACCTGCGTTCACGTGCATGCGATCCTCCGCTTCATTCCGCGGCGGTGAGCTGCACCCCCTCGGCGGCAATCGGCCGTGTCGCCGCGGGCAGGGCGCCCTCGTCCCCGCGGATGAACGCCTCCAGCGCCTCGCGCGCCTCGGAGTCCCGCATCTGCCGGGGCGGCGTCTTCATGTAATAGGCGCTCGCCGCCTCCACGGGGCCCGCAAGCCCGCGCTCCTGGGCGATGCGGGCGCAGCGGATGGCGTCGATCACCACACCGGCGCTGTTGGGCGAGTCCTGCACCGAGAGCCGGAGCTCCAGCTCGATGGGCGCGCCGCCGAAGCCCCGGCCCTCCATGCGGATGAAGGCGATCTTGTTGTCCTTCTGCCAGGGCACGTAGTCGGACGGGCCGATATGGATGTTGCGCGCCTCGAGCGGCGTGTCGAGCTGGGACTGGACCGAGCCCGTCTTGGACTTCTTCTTCGACTTCAGCCGGTCGAGCGCCAGCATGTTGAGGAAGTCCGTATTGCCGCCGGTGTTGAGTTGATAGGTGCGATCGAGGGTGTAGCCGCGATCGTTGAAGAGGCGCGCAAGCTGGCGGTGCACGATGGTCGCGCCCACCTGGCTCTTGATGTCATCGCCGACGATGGGCACGCCCGCCTCCTCGAAGCGCCGCGCCCAGACGGGGTTGGAGGCAATGAACACGGGCACGCAGTTCACCATCGCGACCCCCGCTTGCAGGCAGGCCTCGGCGAAGTGCTGCACCGCGCGCTCCGAGCCGACCGGCAGATAGCACACCAGCACGTCGGCGCCGCTCTCGCGCAGGGCTTCGGCGACATTGACGGGCCGGGCATCCGCCAGGCGGAAGGCCTGATCCTCGTCATAGTCCTCCATGTGGGGGGCGAAACCGTCCATGACGGGGGCCATCTGCACCGTCACGCCCGTGGGCGCGATGTCGTGCTGGAATATCATGGTGCAGTTGGGCTCGGCGAAGATCGCCTTCTCCAGTGGTTGACCGACCTTGCGCCGGTCGATGTCGAATGCGGCCACGAATTCGATGTCATGAGGTTTGTAGCCGTTCATGTCGGGGTGCATGAGGCCCGATTCGGCGTCGAATTCATGCGCTTTGTAATATTCGATGCCTTGTATCAAAGAGCTTGCGCAGTTTCCGACGCCTGCAACCGCGACTTTGATCTTCCGCATCATTCTTTCCTTTCTTTTTCACTCCTTTTCTGAAAAAGGGAGCGGGTGGGCTCCCTGTGAGCCGATCCACCTGAAACCAAGGGGGGAAGGTGCTGGCAAAGGTGGGCTATGCCTCGGATTTGGCTCGACAATGGGCGTTTGTCAACTCTCCCGAAAGGCCAATGCGCCCGGTCCGCTGGGTGCTGCGAAGCCGATGCGGGGGCGGCCTCTTGTCGAGCCGCATGCAAGCGCCCGCGAGATTTTCCTCCCGTTTCGCATGCCATGCCTCTCTGCGCCCGCAAGCGGGCGGTAATCGAGCCCGCCAGGGAGCGCCGACGACGCCCGGCATTATCCACAGCCGGGCTGCGCCCGGGGCTCGCATGGGGGCGTGGAGTGCGTTACCCTCAATAGGGAACAAACAACGAACACAATCATGGGGCATGGGAGGCCGGAACGGCAGGACACCGTGCCTGCGCGCTTCTGACTGACATTTCGGGCGCTCGTCGTGACCTTCACCTTCGTGCATACGGCCGACTGGCAGATCGGTAAAAGGTTCGGTGCCTTCCCGGAGGAGAAGGCGAGCGTGCTTCGCCATGCGCGGCTCGATGCCATCGACAGGATCGCGGAGGCGGCGCGGGAGGCCGGTGCGCGCCATGTGCTGGTCGCGGGCGATGTGTGGGACAAGGAGCTGCTGGAGCCGGCGACCCTGCACGCGCCCTTGGAGCGCATGCGCCGGCACGCCTCGCTCGCGTGGCATCTTCTGCCGGGCAATCACGATCCGGCCCGGCCCGGCGGGCTTTGGGAGCCGCTCCTGGCCGAGGGGCTGCCGGAGAACGTGGCGGCCCATGTCACGGCCGAGCCGCGCGCCCTCACCGAGGGCGTGTGGCTTCTGCCGGCACCGCTCACGGCACGGGCCATTGCGCATGATCCGACCGCATGGATGGACGAGGCGGACCTTCCGCAGGACGCGCTGCGGATCGGGCTTGCCCATGGCTCGGTGCAGGGGTTTGGCTCTAGCGCGGGCGACGAGGCGGGGCGAGGCGCGGGCATCATCGCGCCGGACCGCCCGGCCCGGGCGGGGCTCGCCTATCTCGCCCTCGGCGACTGGCACGGCCGGTGCGAGATCTCCGAGCGCTGCTGGTATTCCGGAACGCCCGAGCCGCACCACCAGCGCAAAACC
>JALUTE010000181.1 GCA_027058255.1 Methyloligella sp.
TCTCGGGATCGTCCACGATGGTGAGGGACCGGGCCGGCCCGGTCCCTCACCATCGTGGACGATCCCGAGATGCCCGACATCGGCGAGCCCGGCGCGGGCGAGGACATCGACGTCGACAGCATCTCGCAATGGTTCCGGCACGGCGACCGGGTCGCCAATGGCAAGGCCCGCGACGCCTGACACGCTCGAAGACGGTGCCTCGGCCGGGGTCGCGCCCTGCGAAAGGGGGTGCACAGGAGCCTCTCGCGCACCCGCCTTCCCCAATTTGCGCGCCGAAGATCGAATACGCCCCAATTCCGGCCCCGGCTCAATCGTTCCTTAACCCTGAGGGAGCATTAATGGCCTCGCTCCTCCCCAGACCCCCGCGAGCGGGATCCGGACCAGCCGCGTTCGAACCATCGAGAGGCATCAGACATGGGCGTGTTGAAGACCACCATCGATCAGCGTGTCGTGCGATGTGAAGAGAAGGAGCAGCGCCTTCGCGCCTTCATCGACACCTATCTCGGCAGGCTCGCAGAGACGGCCGAGCCCGAGCCGGACGAGTGTCGGGCCGCGCTGATCGCCCGCTCGCCGGGCTCGCCCGTGGCCCGTGCCCTCTCGGACCTCGCCGAGGACCTGTTCCTCGCCGATGTGTCGCTGCGGATCGTCTTCGCCCATCCCGAGCCGCACGACCAGCTCAATGCCTGGATCGAGCCGGGGCTCTCGGATCTCGCCGAGGCGGCCGGTGGCCTGCAGATCCGCTGGCCGCAGAGCCCGGCCCTCATCGAGGCCCATGAGCAGCTCGTCCTCGGCAGCACCATGTGCTGGTCGGGCGACACCATGCGCCGCGACCCCTCCAAGCGCGATGCGCTGGAGCTGTTCGAAAGTGGCGACCGGGAGGCCGCACGGCGGGCCATCCGCGCCTTCGAGGCCATGTGGGCCCTCTCCAAGCCCATGGTCATCCGCCGGGCCGCATCCACAGGAGGCGCGCCCGCCCATGGCGAGGCCGAGCGTGACGCGCGTGAGATGACGCTCCAGCCCTGCGCCCGCCATCCCTCCGGCGCCACCCGGCACTGAGCCCTGGCGGGCCCCGACCCCCGCTCCGGGCGCGCCGCCCCGGGCTCCCTGCTCCGGGCTCCCTGCTCCCTGCTCCGGGCTCCCTGCTCCCTCTCAGGGCCAGGTCAGCACGCCGATGACCGCGCCCGTCATGGACGTCGCCAGCGTGCCGGAGAGCACCGCCTTCAGGCCGAGCCCCGCGATCTCGCCGCGCCGCTCCGGCACCATGGCGGCAAGGCCGCCGATCATGATGCCGAGCGAGCCGAAATTGGCAAAACCGCAAAGGGCATAGGTCATGATGAGGGCGGAGCGCGCATCGAGCGCCCCGCTCGGCAGCTTCGCCAGCGCCGCATAGGCCAGGAACTCGTTCAACACGGTCTTGATGCCCATCAGCGCGCCCGCGGCCGACGCCTGCTCCCAGGGAATGCCCATGGCCCAGGTGACGGGCACCATCGCCCAGCCGAGCAGCCGCTCGAGGGTGAGCGTGCCGCCCGCCACCTCCGGCAGCAGGGCCAGCACCTGGTTGACCAGATGCACCAGGGCGACGAAGACCACCAGAAGCGCAATGATGCTGAGGAAGAGCGTCAGGCCATCCAGGGCGCCGCGCGTCACCGCGTCCACGGCCCCGCGCGCCTCGCCCCCGGGCCAGGCGATATCGCCATCCGCTCGCTCGCCCCTCTCATCGCCGCCGGGCGGCACCATCAGGCGCGCCACGGTGATGGCGGCGGGCGCCGAGATCAGGGACGCCGTGAGCAGATGGCCGGCCACGCCGTCGATGAGCGGCGCGAGAAGGCTGGCGTAAAGCACCAGCACCGTGCCCGCGATGGTCGCCATGCCGGCGGTCATGACCATGAAGAGCTCCGAGCGCGAGAGCCGCGCGAGATAGGGGCGCACGAGCAGCGGCGCCTCCACCATGCCGACGAACACATTGGCGGCGGTAGCGAGCCCGACCGCCCCGCCGATGGCAAAGGCGCGGCGCAGCAGCCAGGCAAAGCCCCGCACCAGCCATTGCAGCACGCCCCAGTGGAAGAGCAGGGCCGAGAGGGCGCTCATCACCAGAATGATGGGCAGGGCCTGAAAGGCGAGGACGAAGCCCGCGCCCGGCCAGGGCTCCTCGAAAGGCAGCCGGCCGCCGCCGAGATAGCCGAAGACGAAGCGCGTTCCCGCGCGTGTCGCCTGCTCGATGGCGAGAAAGAGGCCGCCCAATCCCTCAAACAGGGCGCGCGCGCCCGGCGCCCGGGTGAGGAGGGCTGCGAGGGCGAGCTGCATGCCGATCCCGGCGAGGGCGACGCGCCAGGATGCGCCGCGCCGGTTCTCGCTGAACGCCCAGGCGATGGCGGAAAATGCAACGAGGCCGAACGCGCTCTGCAGCACCAAATTCATGGCCTTGCCCCCCCTCTGTTGCCGGACCCCGGTGCCCGCTTGTCGAATTATCCCCAAAGGGCGCGCAGGATGGCGTAAATTGGCCCCATCCGGAGCATTGTCAGACAAGGACCCTAACCGTGAAACGCCCGATATTCCATCTGCTCGCCGCCCTGGCCCTCATTGTCCCCATCGCCGTCGAGGCCGAGACACCGTCGCCGGATGCCGCCTATCTCGCCCTCGTCGAGCGGATCGCCAGCGGAAAGGCCCATGCCGAGCTCGGCGCCTTCAGCGAGAAGGACGGCAAGCTCGGCCTCGCTCTGCGTCGGGCCTACGCCGCCTCCAGCCGCTATCTGCCCTATGACCGCAACAGCGATGCCATCATCGCCCGGGCCGGCCGCCTCATCCGCGCCAAGGACTATCGCGGCGCCATGGAACAGGCCGACAAGGCGCTCGCGCGCAACTATGCCAATATGCGGGCGCATCTCGTGCGGGCCTTCGCGGCACGAAAGCTTGGCGACGAGAAGACGCGCGCCTTCCACGACCGGGTCTATGCGGGACTCTACCTCTCGCTGCTGGCGAGCGGGGACGGCAAGAGCCCCGAGACCGCCTATTGGACCATCAATATTGACGAGCAGAACGAAATGCTGTGGACCATGAAGCTGCGCAAGACGGGCCAGTCTCTCGTGCGTCGCAAGAGCGGCATCTACGATCGCATCACGGCGGTCTCGCGCGAGACGGGCAAGCCGGTGGTGCTCTTCTTCGACGTCACCGGCGCGCTCCGGGCCCTCTCCGAGCAGATGCGCAAGACCGGGAAGGACAGATAGAGCCGATGGAGACCCATGAACAGGAGTGAGAACGCCACGAGCCGCCTCGATGCGGTGCTCGCCGAGATCGACGCCGCCAATGCCGAGGATCCGCGCCGGATCGCGGTGGATGGGCAGGAGCGTCCCTATGAGACGGTCTATGCCGAGCGCATGACCCGGCGCCTCGAGGCCATGTATCCGCACGCCTCGGAGCTGTTGCGCATCGCCGCCCGCGCCCAGCATTTGAGGCGCTGGGAGATCCCGCGCGCGGACTTTCCCACCGGGCGCGAGGGCTACAACAAATGGCGCAAGACCTGCCGCGAGCATCACGCCCGTCTCGTTGGCGAGATCATGCGCCGGCACGGCTACAGCGAGGACGAGATCGCGCGGGTCGGCATGTTCCTCAGGAAGGAGCGGCTCAAGAAGGACCCGGAGAGCCAGGCGCTGGAGAATGTGGTCGATGTCGTCTTCCTCGAATATTACTGGGACGAGTTCGTCCAGAAATACAGCGACTATGACGACGACAAGCTGATCGACATCGTCGGCAAGACCCTGCGCAAGATGTCCTCCGAGGGCCATGCGGCCGCCCTCGCCCTGCCGCTGCCGGAGCGCACCAAGCGCATCGTCGAGGCGGCGGTGGCGCGCGAGGCGGACCGGCTGAAGGCCATGGCCGAGGCCGAGAAGCGGCGCGCCAAGGCCGAGGCCGCGCCATCGGGCGAAGGCGGGGCATGAGCGAGCCGGCGGGCGCCGGCGGGGCGGCAGGCGCGCCCAATCCGGTCCTCGTCGAGATCACCCGCGGCCGGCTGGTGGAGAGCCGCCATCGCGGCGCCCTGGCCGTCGCCGATGCCACGGGGCGCCTCGTCCTCGCCCTCGGCGACGTGGCGCGGCCCGTCTTCCCCCGCTCGGCCATCAAGCCCCTTCAGGCGCTCCCCTTCCTCGAGACCGGCGCGGCCGATGCGTTCGGCTTCGGGGACGCGGCTCTGGCGCTCGCCTGCGCCTCGCATAGCGGCGCGCCCCGCCATGTGCGCCTGGTGGCCGACATGCTTGCCCGCGTCGGCCTCGATGCAACCCGTCTTGCCTGCGGGCGCCACCTGCCTTTCGACGAAGCCGAGGCCCAGGCCCTCATCCGCGCCGGAAAGGCTCCAAGCGCGCTTCATCACAATTGCTCGGGCAAGCATGCGGCCATGCTCGCCACCGCCGTTCATTGCGGCGAGCCGGTCGAGGGCTATTGGCGGCCCGACCACCCGGTGCAGGAGCGCGTGCGGGCCGCGCTCGAGGCCATGCTCGCCGTGCCGCTCGGCGAGGAGCGGTGCGGCGTGGACGGCTGCTCGGTGCCGAACTGGGCCGCGCCCCTTCGCGGGCTCGCTCACGCGTTCGCGCGCTTCGCCCGGCCGGACGGCCTCGCCCCCCGGCGCCGGGCCGCCTGCCGCCGGCTCGCTGCCGCCTGTCTCGCCGAGCCCGAGCTCGTCGCCGGGCGCCGACGCGCCGACACAGTGATGATCGAGGCTCTCGCGGGGCGCGTGCTGGTCAAGGCCGGCGCCGAGGGCGTGCATATGGCGGCCTTGCTTCAAGACGGCCTTGGCGTGGCCCTCAAGATCGACGATGGCGCCAAGCGGGCGGCAGAGGCCGCCATCGCCTTCACCCTCGGCGCCCTGCTCGCACCCGACGATCCACCCGCCGCCCTTGCCCGCCTCGCCCGGCGCCGCCTCGCCAACTGGCAGGGCCGCATCACCGGAGAGCTCCGCCCTGCCGCCCCCCTCTGGGACGCCGCCCTCGCGCTCCGCGACATTCGCGTTTGAGCGCCGGCCCCTCGCCGCCCTCGCGCCCGCATCGCACGGCATGGCGGGTTCCTCGATCCTCGCATCGCGCCCCGTTTCAGATGGGCCTTGCGGATGAAAGCCGCGCCGAGTAGAATGTTCATGATTTGTCCAGGCGAGTCGGACCGCGCCGATTCGCATTTGCGCGAAACCTTCGAGGCCACATGCTGACACCGAAGCAGAAAGAGCTCCTGGTTTTCATCCATGAGCGGATTTCCGAGACGGGGGTTCCGCCATCCTTCGACGAGA
>JALUTE010000182.1 GCA_027058255.1 Methyloligella sp.
CCGCGGCGCGGGCCTCGTTGAGCCCCTGCGCCTCTTTCGCAGCGTGATACTCGGCGTTCTCCGACAGATCGCCATGGGCCCGCGCCTCGGCGATGGCGCGAATGATGCGCGGGCGCTCCTCT
The DNA here is from genome assembly GCA_027058255.1 of Methyloligella sp. GTDB lineage: Bacteria > Pseudomonadota > Alphaproteobacteria > Rhizobiales > JALUTE01 > JALUTE01. The sequence continues at coordinate 123 of JALUTE010000182.1, forward strand.
GTCTTGAGTCTTTGCAGCTCCGCCTTGAGCGCTGCAAAACCCTCGATCGTCATCGGCACCTTCTGCATCGTCATGGTCAATTCTCCGTTCTGGCCCGACCCGGTGGCCGGAGCCCTTCTCGGCTCGAAAAATGAGTCTGTTGAGAGGCGGTCCGCGCGACATGTGCGGGTTGCGCCCCGCGCGCCGGCCCCGCACACCCGCCGAAACGCCACCGCCTGGTCCCGCCCGGCCGTGACACCGATCCCGGCCACGGCCTTGCCCGACACGGTCCGGGACGCCCTTTCAGCTTGCGCGGCCGACATAGGATTGTAAAGGCGCGACCGTCAGTATGCCCGCTCTGAGGGCCTCGATCGCCCTCGTGATCGCGCGCGCGCCGGCGAGGGTTGTATAATAGGGAATGTGGTAAAGCAAGGCCGTTCGCCGGATCGAGAAACTGTCGGCAAGCGCCTTGGCCCCCTCGGTGGTGTTGAAGACGATATCCACCTCGCCATTCTTCATGGCATCGACGATGTGGGGCCGCCCCTCGAGCACCTTGTTGATCTTCTCGCAGGCGATTCCCGCGCTCTCGAGCACGCGCTTGGTGCCGCCCGTGGCGATGATCCGGAAGCCCATCTCGGAAAGCTTTCGCGCGAGGGGCACGATCGGCTCCTTGTCCGCATCGCGCACCGAGACGAACACCGTGCCCTGCGTCGGCACCCGCACGCCGCCACCGAGCTGGCTCTTGGCGAAGGCCAGCGCATAGTCGCGGTCGATGCCCATGACCTCGCCGGTCGAGCGCATCTCCGGGCCGAGTATGGGATCGACGTCGGGAAAGCGGGCGAAGGGAAACACCGCTTCCTTGACGGCGATATGGTCGAGCTTGCGCCGCTCCAGCCCCATATCCGCGAGCTTCTCGCCCGCCATGAGGCGCGCCGCGACGGCCGCCACCGGCATGCCGATCACCTTGGCGACGAAGGGCACGGTGCGCGAGGCCCGCGGATTGACCTCGAGGATGTAGATCTCCCCATCCTTGATGGCGTATTGCACGTTCATGAGGCCCACGACGCCGAGGGCGCGGGCCAACGCCTCGGTCTGGCGCTCGAGCTCGCGAACCATGTCGGCCGAGAGCGAGTAGGGGGGCAGCGCGCAGGCCGAATCGCCCGAATGCACGCCCGCCTCCTCGATATGCTCCATGACCCCGCAGACGAAGACATCCTCGCCATCGGCGAGGGCGTCCACATCCACCTCGGTGGCATCGCGCAGATAGCGGTCGATGAGCACGGGGCTGCCTTCCGAGACCACCACCGCCTCGCGCATATAGCGCTCGAGCCCCGCCTCGTCATGCACGATCTCCATGCCCCGCCCGCCCAGCACGTAGGAGGGCCGGATCACCACGGGAAAGCCGATGCGCAGGGCGATGGCGCTGGCATCCTCGATGGAGAAGGCGATGCCGTTCTCCGGCTGCCTCAGCCCGAGGCGGGTGATGAGGTCCTTGAAGCGGTCGCGGTCCTCGGCCAGGTCGATGGCATCGGGCGAGGTTCCGAGAATGGGAATCCCCGCCGCCTCCAGGGGACGGGCGAGCTTGAGCGGCGTCTGGCCGCCGAACTGGACGATGACACCTTCGAGGCTGCCTGCCTCATGCTCCTTGGCGAGGATGGCGAGGACATCCTCTGCGGTCAGGGGCTCGAAATAGAGCCGGTCCGAGGTGTCGTAGTCGGTGGAGACCGTCTCGGGATTGCAATTGACCATGATGGTCTCGAAGCCCGCCTCGGTGAGCGAGAAGGCGGCATGGCAACAGCAATAGTCGAACTCGATGCCCTGGCCGATGCGGTTCGGCCCGCCTCCGAGAATGACGATCTTGCGCCGCTCGGAGGGCGCGGCCTCGCAGGCCGGCCTCGCCGCCCCGAGCCCGGTCTCGAAGGTGGAATAAAGATAGGCGGTGGGCGAGGCGAACTCGGCGGCGCAGGTGTCGATGCGCTTGTAGACGCACCGCACCTCCAGTGCCTCGCGCCGGGCGCGCACCTCGGCCTCGTCCAGCCCGGCGAGCTTCGCCAGCCGCGCGTCCGAGAAGCCCATGGCCTTCAAGCCCCGGAATGCTTCGGCCGTATCGGGCAGGCCATGCGCCCGCACCCGCGCCTCCTCGGCCACGATCTCGGCAATGCGCTCGATGAACCACGGGTCCACCTTGCAGGAGGCATGGACCTGCGCCACGTCGAAGCCCTCGCGCAGGGCCTGGGCGATCTTCAGCACCCGGTCCGGTGTCGGCCGTCCCAGGGCGGCACGAATCACGTTCTTGTCGTCGCCCTGCCCCAGCCCCTCGAACACCACGTCGTCGAGGCCGGTGAGCCCCGTCTCCATGCTCCGCAGGGCCTTCTGCAGGGACTCGGCGAAATTGCGCCCGATGGCCATGGCCTCGCCCACCGACTTCATGGACGTGGTCAGCACCGGCTCGGCGCCCTCGAACTTCTCGAACGCGAAGCGCGGAATCTTGGTCACCACATAGTCGATGGTCGGCTCGAAGGAGGCCGGCATGGCCCCGTGGGTGATGTCGTTGTCGAGCTCGTCCAGCGTGTAGCCGACCGCGAGTCTCGCCGCCACCTTGGCGATGGGAAAACCTGTCGCCTTGGAGGCGAGGGCCGAGGAGCGCGACACCCGCGGGTTCATCTCGATCACCACCATGCGCCCGTTTTCCGGATTCATGGCGAACTGGACATTGGAGCCGCCGGTCTCCACGCCGATCTCGCGCAGCACGGCGATGGAGGCGTTGCGCAGCCGCTGGTACTCCTTGTCGGTGAGGGTGAGCGCCGGGGCGACGGTGACGGAGTCGCCGGTGTGCACGCCCATGGGATCCACATTCTCGATGGAGCAGACGATGATGCAGTTGTCGTCCTTGTCGCGGACGACCTCCATCTCGTACTCCTTCCAGCCCAGCACCGATTCCTCCACGAGAACCTCGGTGGTGGGCGAGGCGTCGAGCCCCCGCTCGATGATGTCGAGATACTCTTCCCGGTTGTAGGCGACCCCGCCACCCGTGCCGCCCAGGGTGAAGGAGGGGCGAATGATGGCAGGCAGGCCGATCGCCTCCAGCGCCTCCATGGCCTCGGCGAGCGAGCGAACCATGCGCGAGCGCGGCGTCTCGAGGCCGATGCGGTCCATGGCCTCGCGGAAGAGCTGGCGATCCTCGGCCTTGTCGATGGCCTCGGGGCGCGCGCCGATCATCTCGACGCCAAAGCGCTCCAGCACGCCATCGCGGTTGAGGGACAGCGCCGTGTTCAGCGCCGTCTGGCCGCCCATGGTGGGCAGGAGCGCGTCGGGACGCTCGGCCTCGATGATGCGGGCCAGGATGTCCGGCGTGATGGGCTCCACATAGGTGGCGTCGGCGAGCTCCGGATCGGTCATGATGGTGGCCGGGTTGGAGTTCACCAGAATGATCCGATAGCCCTCCGCCCGCAGGGCCTTGCAGGCCTGGGTGCCGGAATAGTCGAACTCGCACGCCTGGCCGATGACGATCGGGCCGGCGCCGATGATCAGAATGGACTGGATATCGGTGCGTTTGGGCATCGGGCGCGTGGTTTAGCCCAACGCGCCCGTTTTGGCTATAGGGCCTTTTGCGCGGGCACCGCTATTTCGCCTTGAGATCGACGGTCACGACCTTCTCCTCGCCCGGCACAAGCGCAAAGGATGTCTCGCCGCGCGTTGCCCGCTTGTCCGCCAGAATCGCTTCGAGCACATATCGGCCTGCAGGCAGGATGGCGATCAGCCCCGAGCCGACACGCCAATAGCCCGCCACCTTGCGCCTGTTCCCTGCAAGATCGCGCTTGGGATCATAGAAGGTGAAGCCGTATTGCGCCTTGTGGGGCTTGCCGCCGACCGTTGCATCGACGCGGATGGTGCCGGCATTGAAGGTGAAGGTGTGCAGCGCCTCGCTGCCGGGCGCGACCTTGATGGTCTGCTCGAGCCACACATGGCGATAGTCGGGTAGGGTGCCCGCGATCACCCATTCGCCTGCCGGCAGGACGAAGATGCGCCCCGATTTCACGCGCCAGAAGGAGGCGACCTTCCGGCGCTTGCCAGCGAGATCGCGCTTGGGGTCGAGCACCGTCCAGCCGAGATCCCCCTTGAAGGCGGCGCTCTCCGGCCCGAGACGCGCATCGAAGCGCACGAGGCCTGCATCGAGCACGAAGGTGTGCGCCTCGCCACCGCCGGCCTTGACCGTGATGTCCTTGGCGACCCGAATGTAGCGGGCATCGGCCAGCGTGCCCTCGACGCGCCACGCGCCTGCAGGCAACCAGAAGACCCGGCCCGACTTGACGCGCCAGAAGGAGGCGATCTTCCGGCGCTTGCCGGCGAGATCCTTCTTCTGGTCGTAGACCGTCCAGCCGAGGTCCCAGTTGAACGGCTTGCCGCCCTCCTCGAGCACGGCATCGAAGCGCACCTGGCCGATGTCGAGAACGACGGTGACCACCTGCCCCGCGCCGGGCTTCACCTCGACCATGGTGCTGCGGGCGATGTGCCGGTGATCGGGCAGCGTCACCTGCAAGAGATACCGGCCCGGCGGCAGCTTGCGGAACACATGGCCCGACTTCACCCGCCAGGCGCTGGCGATCTTCTTCCGCTTGCCGTCGAGCCCCGCCTTCGCCGAATAGAGCGTGAGGCCGAGATCGCCCGACCACTCCGCCCCGCCCTCGCTCACCACGGCCTTGACCACGAGCCCCGCAATGGCGGCGACCTTCGGGGCCTTGACGGGCGGCGGCGCGGGCTTCGCGGCCTCGGCAACCTTGACCGTCTGTGTCAGCGCCTTTTGCAGGGTCTTGGCGTCCACCGCCGCCACATATCGCCCGCCCGTGGCCCGGGCGAGGCACTGGAGGCCCGCCTCCTCGCCCCGCCGCACATCGAAGCCGATCACATGGGCGGTGAAATCGACGCCCTGGGCCTCCAGCTCGCGCCCGAGCGCGCAGGGATCGACACCGCAATTCTCCTGCCCGTCGCTCACCAGAATGACCGTCGCCCGGCTCTCCTTGTACCGGAGCGCCTCGGCCGCCCGGCGCACTGCGGCACCAAGCGGTGTCTTGCCGAGGGGCCTCAGGCGGCCCATGGCGCGCCGGATCGCCAACGCATCCGGCTGGCCGACCTGGTAGATGGTCTCGATATCGGTGCAGTCGCCCTTGCGCCGATGCCCGTAGGCGACGAAGCCGAGCCGCGTGTCCGGCCGTATGGTCGCCAGCACGTCCTCGATGGCCTGGCGCGCAATGTCGATCTTGGGCTTGCCCCCGATTCGCCCCGCCATGCTGCCAGAGGCATCGAGCACGATGACGATGTTCTCCTCGGCGCGCACGCTGGCGGAGAGACCGCCCGCACAGACGGCTGCCAACAGGGCGACAGCGCTCCCGAATACGGCGCCCGCCCTCAGCCCGCGCCACTTTCCTCCACGAACACGGCTCCGACCCGCTTCGACCATGCGCCTGCTCCCCCGAACGCCATTCGAGACCCGACAGCCGCGAACGGGAAAGGCGCCCGCTCGCGGGCCACCCTTCGAGATTAGCCCAGCGCAAGCACGCGTATCAACTCGGCAATGGGCGGAGGACCAACAGGGGCTGGGGAAACTCTCTTTCCCCGATGACGGCCGCGCGCACGCTTGCGCAACCCGGCTGGCGCGCTACAAAGACGCGTTGCAACACCCGTGAGGAGGGCAATCATGAGCAAGGTGGCGTGGATCGGTCTCGGGGTCATGGGCTATCCCATGGCGGCGCACATCAAGGACAGGGGCGGGCATGATCTGACCGTCTACAACCGCACGGCGGCCAAGGCCGAGCGATGGGTGGCCGAGCATGGGGGCAGGAGCGCGCCGACGCCCGCCGCCGCCGCGCAAGGCGCCGACTTCGTGTTCTGCTGCGTCGGCAATGACGACGATCTGCGGGCCGTAACGCTCGGGCCGGACGGCGCCTTCTCGACCCTCAAGGCGGGCGCCATCTTCATCGACAACACCACGGCCTCGGCCCATATCGCCCGCGAGCTGCATGGCGCGGCCAAGGCGCGCGGCGCGGGCTTTCTCGATGCGCCCGTCTCGGGCGGGCAGGCCGGGGCGGAGGCCGGCCAGCTCACCGTCATGGTCGGGGGCGAGGCGGACGATTTCGCCAAGGCCGAGCCGGTCATCCAGTGCTATGCCAAGGCCGTGCGGCTGCTGGGCCCGGCCGGCTCGGGCCAGCTCACCAAGATGGTCAACCAGATCTGCATCGCCGGTCTCGTGCAGAGCCTGTCCGAAGCGATCCATTTCGCCGAGCGCGCGGGGCTCGACATCCCGGCCGTGATCGACACCATCTCCAAGGGCGCCGCCCAGTCCTGGCAGATGGACAATCGCTGGGAGACCATGATGAAGGGCGAGTTCGATTTCGGCTTCGCCGTCGACTGGATGCGCAAGGACCTCGCCATCTGCCTGGAGGAGGCGCGCGCCAATGGCGCGCATCTGCCCGTCGCCGCTCTCGTGGATCAGTTCTATTCCGAGGTGCAGGCCATGGGCGGGCGGCGCTGGGACACCTCCAGCCTCATTGCGCGCCTCAATGCCGCCGCCAGGCGCGGCGAGGCATGAGCGCGAAGGAGCGGGCGCATCCTCGTCCCGGCCTCGCGCCGCCTACATGTTCATGACCTGGATGGCGGCGGGGCCGAGAATGACGATGAAGAGCACGGGCAGGAAGAAGACGATCATCGGCACGGTGAGCTTGGGCGGCAGCGCGGCGGCCTTCTTCTCGGCCTCGGCCATGCGCATCTCGCGGTTCTCCTTGGCCATGACCCTGAGCGCCTGGCTCACGGGCGTGCCGTAGCGCTCGGCCTGGATGAGGCTCGTCGCCACCGCCTTGACGCCGGGAACGCCCGTGCGCATGCCCAGATTCTCGTAGGCCTGGCGGCGCTCGGGCAGATAGGAGAGCTCGGCCGTGGTCAGGCTCATCTCCTCGGCAAGCGCGATCGACTGGCTGGAGATCTCCTTGGCGACCTTCGCGAAGGCGGCCTCGGTGGACATGCCCGCCTGGACGCAGATCAGCAGGAGGTCCAGCGCATCCGGAAACGCCTCCTTGATGGACTGCTGGCGCTTCTGAATGAGGTTCGAGACGAAAATGCCCGGCAGCAGGAAGCCCAGATATCCCGCGCCGATGGCCGCCGCGAGTTTGAAGATCGGCGGAATATCCGCAATCTTGAGCACGAACAGATAGAAGATCGCCGCCGCGAACAGCACGATGGGCAGGGTCATGCGGAAAAAGATGAATGCCACGACCGGTGCCTCGCCCCGCATGCCCGCCATGCGCAGTTTCTGCCTGAGATCCTGCGATTCCAGCAGCTTCTGCATGTTGAGCTGCTGAACGACCTGCTGCATGAAGCCCTTGGGTTGCGTGCGCAGCTTGCCCTTGCCCTCCTGGGCGGCGAGCTCGGCCAGGCGCCGCGCGCGCATCTTGTCCCGCTCGGTGGCCATGACCTTCATCCGCCCCTGCACACGATCGCGGTCGAGCGCCGGCAGCGCGACGGTGAGCACCGTTGCGAAGGCGGCAATGGCGGCGAAGCCGACCAGCAGGATCTGGGGCTGCAGATATTCACTGATGAGTTCGACCATGCTTGCCATCCCGGCGCACTGACGCGCGCGTCTAGTACTTGAAGTTGATCATCTTGCGCATGACGAAAATGCCCATGCTCATCCAGAAGGCTCCGATCGCGAGGAGGATGTGACCGAACGGATCCTTCCAGAGCAGGGAGATGTATTCGGGCGAGGCAAAATAGGTCGATGTCATGACGAAGACGGGCAGCGCGCCCAGGATCATGGCCGATGCCTTCGCCTCCGCGCTGAGGGCCTTGACCTTGCCCTGAAGGGTCTTGCGATCGCGCAGCACCTGCGAAAGATTGCCCAGCGCCTCGGCCAGATTGCCGCCCGCCTGCGCCTGGATCGCGAGCACGATGGAGAAGAAACCGACCTCCGGCAGCGGCATGCGCTCCATCATCCGGTCGAAGCACTCGTCCAGGGGCACGCCCACCCGCTGATGGTCCACGAGCTCGGCGAACTCGGAGCGGATCGGCTCGGGCGCCTCGCGGGCGATGATGGCGAGGCAATCGTTGAGCGGCAGGCCGGTCTTCACGCCGCGCACCACCACGTCGATGGCATTGGCGAACTCGGAAAGGAACTTGGCCTGCCGTCGCTTGGTGAGGAAGTGCAGCAACCAGCGGGGCACGCCGAGGCCGGCCGCGAAGGCCAGGAGATAGGCGGTGATGGGCGAGGAGCCCGAGATCATCACCACGCCGCCGACGCCGAGGCCGAAAATGGCGCTGGCGATCCAGTAGTCGCGCGGGCTGGCGTCGATGCCGGCGCGCAGCAATCTGAGCCGCAGCGTCACCTTCTCCTTCTTCGCCTTCTGCCGCTCCTCGAGCTCCTTGAGGGTCTGGTGAACCTGCTTGCGCCGCGTGTTGGCCACTTCCGCCTTGGCGCGGCGGGCCGCCCGCACGGTGTGGCTCTGTGCCAGCTCCGCGCGCCGTTTGCGGGCCTGCTTCTCCCCGGAGAGATGGGGATAGACCACGAGGTAGACGACGAGGCCGACACTGATGGCCGCCAGCGCCGCGATGGCATAGGGGAGAAGGGCCGGATCAAACATTCTGCTCTCCCAGCGGATTGCCATGCAGATCCTGAACCTCGGCCGCGGCCAGGGCCTCGGCGAGGCGCTTCTCCTCGTTGTAGTACTCGGCACGGGACCAGAACCGTGGCCGGGCAATGCCGGTGGAGCGGTGCTTGCCGATGAGCCGGCCATTGGCGTCCGTGCCGTCGATATCGAAGACGAAGATGTTCTGGAGCGTCACCACATCGCCTTCCATGCCGAGCACCTCGGTGATGTGGGTGATCTTGCGCGAGCCGTCGCGCAGGCGCGCCGCCTGAATGATCACGTCGATGGAGCCGGTGATCATCTCGCGGATGGTCTTGGGCGGAAGCTGGAAGCCGCCCATCATGATCATGCTCTCGAGACGGGAGATGGCCTCGCGCGGGCTGTTGGCGTGCAGCGTGCCCATGGAGCCGTCATGGCCGGTGTTCATGGCCTGCAGGAGATCGAACGCCTCGGGCCCGCGCACCTCGCCGACGATGATCCGCTCCGGGCGCATGCGCAGGCAGTTGCGCACCAGATCGCGCATGGTGATCTCGCCCTCGCCCTCCAGGTTGGGGGGGCGCGTCTCCAGGCGCACCACGTGCGGCTGCTGGAGCTGAAGCTCCGCCGAGTCCTCGCAGGTGATGATGCGCTCGTCCTCGTCGATGAAGCCGGTGAGGCAGTTGAGCAGCGTCGTCTTGCCCGAGCCCGTGCCGCCCGAGATCAGCACATTGCAGCGCACCCGGCCGATGATCTCCAGGATGGTCGCTCCCTCGGGGCTGATCGAGCCGAACTGGACGAGCTGTCCGAGGGTGAGCTTGTCCTTCTTGAACTTGCGGATGGTGAGCGTCGGCCCGTCGATCGCCAGCGGCGGCGCGATGACGTTGACGCGCGAGCCGTCGGGCAGGCGCGCGTCGCAAATGGGGCTGCTCTCGTCCACCCGGCGGCCGACCTGGCTCACGATCCGCTGGCAGATGTTCATGAGCTGGCTGTTGTCGGCAAACCGGATGGGCGCCGGCTCGACCTTGCCACCCACCTCGATGTAGCAGGTGTCGGCGCCATTCACCATGATGTCGGCGATGTCGTCGCGTGCCAGGAGCGGCTCCAGCGGCCCATAGCCCAGAACGTCGTTGCAGATGTCCTCGAGCAGCTCCTCCTGCTCGGCGATGGACATGACGACGTTCTTGATCGAGATGATCTCCGAGACGATGTCCCGGATCTCCTCTCGCGCCGCCTCGGCGTCGAGCTTGGCGAGCTGGGTGAGGTCGATGGTGTCGATGAGCGCGTTGAAGACCGTGGTCTTGACGTCGTAATACTCTTCCGAGCGCGGCGGTTTGGCGGGTGCCGGGGCGATCGTGCGCGCGGGCACGGCCGGCACCGGCTTCTCCCCCTCACCAGCAGCCTGCTTGGCAACAGCCTTCCCGCCACCCATGGGCACGCCCGGGCCCGTCTGCGATCCGGCCGGCGGCACGGGACGCGGACGCGCAACCTTTGCGCCTTCGCTCCGCTTTCCGAACATGTGTTACGCCCCCACTCGCTTGAGACCCAGCTTCTCGATCAGCGGCGCCAGAAGAGAGCGCCCTTCCTCGGTTTTCTGCTCCGTCCGATTGGCGAGCCGATAGGCCAGCTCGCGGAACTGCGCCACCGCCTTGGCCTTCTCCGAGACCTCCTCGATCATCTGGCCGTTGTTCGCAGCCGTGCCGAAGGTCTCGGCGTCGAACTCGATCACCGCCGCCGGCTCGAGCTCGAGGGCGTCGGCGAACTCCCCGACCGGAATCTCCGGCCGCTTGGGAACGCCCACCTGGTTGAGCACGAGATGGGGCGGGCGGTCGTGCTCGCGCACCTGGCGCAGAAGATCCACCATGTTCTTCGCGTTGCGCAGGCTGGCGAGATCCGGCAGCGCCGTGATGACGATCTCGTCGGCCTGGAGCAGGCACTGGCGCGCCCAACCGTTCCAGACATGGGGAATGTCGAGGGTCACATAGGGCACGTTCTGGCGGACCACATCGAGCACGGTCTCGTAGACCTCCGGCGTGATCTCCCAGTCGTTCTCCAGGGTGCCGGGCGCGGCGAACAGGCTGAGGTGGTCGGTGCATTTGGAGAGCAGCCGGTCGAGGAGAACCTCGTCCACCCGCTCGGGCGCCATGAGCGCGTCCGCGATCCCCTGGACCGGGTCCTGGTTGAAATCCAGCCCCGCCGTGCCGAAGGGAAGATCGAGATCCGCGATGACCACGTCGGTCTCGAGCAGGTTCGAGATCGAGAAGGCGGTGTTGTGGCAGATCGTGCTCGAGCCGCAGCCGCCCTTTGCGCCAATGAAGGCGATGACATGGCCGACGGGATCGCTCTCGGGATCGTTGTAGAGATTGGAAATGCTCTCCATGATCGCGAGCGGCGTGATCGGGGCCACCAGATACTCGCTGACCCCCCGCCGCAGCAGCTCGCGATAGAGCAGCACGTCGTTCACGTGACCGATCACGATCACCTTGGTGCCCTCATCGACCACCTCGGCCAGGCGGTCGAGCTCGGCCAGCATCGCCTCGCGCGCCTCGAGGGACTCGATGATGATGAGATTGGGCGTCGGCGCCTCGGCATAATGGGCGCGGGCCGCGGCAATGCCGCCCATGTGAATGCCCATATGCGCCTTGGCCAGCCGCCGGTCCCGACTCGCCTCCTGGATCGCGTCTGCGCTCGACTGGTGCTCGCAGAACGCCTGGATGGAGATGCGCGGGATGGGCCGGGCCCGCTCGTTCACGGATTCCAGATCCATCTCGGCCGTGCCGGGCTCCGGGGCGTCGGCGCCGGGAATCTCGTCGGGCGCATAGGCGAACGCATCGCTCGGGAAGTCCGGTTGCAGCGCCTCGGCGCTCCCCGGCGTGCCGTCCGCCTGCGGTGCCGGCTCCGGCTCGGGCATTGCCGCCTCCGGATCCGCCACCATCGGCTCGAGTTCACGTGTCTGTGCGGGCTTGGTCATCAGTTTCTCGCCACGTTACTGATCCAGAGTTTTTCCTCTTCGTGCCGGGGCGCGATGGTCGGCTCCCCCTTGACGAATTTCTTCCACTGGGCATCGCGCCGCTCGCTCGGCCGCGCGCTCAACCCTCTCGGCTCGACAAGGTCGCGCGGGTTGGCGATCATGGCCGCAAGGTTCCGCTGGGTCGCGCAGCCCATGTTGGGATAGGGCAGGTTGCGCTCGCTCTCTGCCAGATTGGTGGACCAATCGCGACATTCCGGCGCCTCGGCGACATAGCGTAGGAAGGAAATCTTGACGGGAGGTTGCGGATCGCCCTCGCCGTAGTAGGGCACGGTGCGCACGGCGCCGGGGCGGACCCCCTCGGCCCGCATGAGCGCGCGCACCGAGCGCACGGTGCGCATGGCCGCCACCTCGTTCGCCGCACCGCTGGGGGCTGCGATCTGCAATCCGCCCTGGCCCTGGGCCCTGTACTCGCGCAGGAAGGCGCGCACATGGTCCGCCTGTGCCCGGGTCAGCCCCATGGAGCCGCGCGGCGCCTCCACATCCAGGTGCACGGCACGCTTGGAGACGAGGATCGGATGACGCTCGGAGGGATCGACCGCCACATGGGCCACGGTCACGCCTTCTCCGGCATGCCGGCATGCACCGAGGGTCACGGCGAGAAGGCCGACGGCCAGTATCCGCGCCGCCGCTGCCGAGACGCCCCTCCCCACCAGGGGGCGGGCCCCCTGACAGAGTCGCCGGTTAAGCCCCTCCCCCCGGTGGGGAGGGGTTGGGGTGGGGGGGAACACCTTCCTCGCGTTCGGCCCGAGCCTTTCGCCCATGAAGCGGGCCAGAACGCCCGGCCAGCGCCGAACGCCAGCGCTCTGGGATCCCCCCACCCTGTCCCTCCCCACCAGGGGGAGGGGACCCTGATTGAGGGGCCGGAGAAAGCCCGTGCGGGCCGCGCAGCGTTTCATCTTCCTGCAAAGCATCATCTTGAACTCCCCCTCGGCACTATTCGACGATGAAGCCATAATCGCCCTCGTACCGCCCGGTGGGCAGACGCACGGCGCGGCCATAGACACGGTTGAGATGGCCCAGGAGATCGGCCTTGAGATCGGACGCGGGCGCGAAGCCGCCATCGGGGCGGGCAAGCTTGGCGCGCGAGACGGGCTTGACCATGTAGGGCGTCACGATCACCACGAGCTCGCTCTCCTTGCGGCGAAAATCGCGGGAGCGGAAGAGCGTTCCCAGAACGGGCAGGTTCTTGAGCCCTGGAACGCCTTCGATGCTCTGGCGGGTGTCGTCGGACAGAAGCCCCGCGATCACCAGCGAGCCGCCGGAGGGCAGCTCCACCGTTGTCTTGGCGCGGCGAAGCTGCAGGGCGGGAATGACCAGCGTGCCGATGGTGACGGCGCCCTTGGAGGTAAGGTCGCTGACCTCGCTCTCGATCCGCAGGCTGATCCGGTTCTCGGATATGACGAGCGGCGTGAAGGAGAGGCCGACGCCGAACTGCTTCCAGTCCACCGTGATCTGACCGTCCTGGGTCGCCACCGGAATGGGGAACTCGCCGCCTGCCCGGAAGATGGCCACCTCGCCGGAAATGGCGGTGAGGTTGGGCTCGGCGAGCGTGCGCACGAGGCCGATGCGCTCGAGCGCCTGAATGAGGGTGCTCACCCGGTTGTTGGGCGTCTGCCAAGTGCCCTGGAGAGCGGAGCCCGCCGTCACGCCGGGCGCATTCAACACGGACTGCGCCGCATTGAGGCCGGGCACGGCGAGGCCGGCGGCGCCCACCGCAGCCTCGGCCACATCGCTGTTGGTCACCGGAAAGGTGTTCTGGATGACCTTGGCGATGGAGAAATTGCCATCGCGCGCCAGTGCCGAGAGGTTGACGCCGAGGCGCTTGAGGGCATCACGCTGCATCTCGGCAACGGTGACCTTGAGCATGACCTGCTCACGCCCCTCGACGGTCAGCATGTTGATGACGCTGGGCTGGGCGTCGGTGCCGCCGTCTTGGCCCTCCTTCTGGGCCGAGCTCACGATCAGGGTCGTGCCGCCATTCTCGCTCTTGTCCTTCACGGTCTCATCGAAGGTGGTCACCGTCTCGGTCTGCCCCTTGATGAACTCGCTCGCGATCCGGCTCGCCCGGTTGGAATCGAGCGGTGTCGGCACGCGCCCCTTGAGAACGACGCTCTTGCCGATGGTCTCGACGGTGATCTTCGCGCCCGGAATGAGGCGGTTCAGGACCTCTTCGAGGGAGGTGCTGTTGTAGCCGATCTTGATCTCGAGCGTGAGAATGAGCTGGCCGGTGGTATCGAAGAAGAAGACGTTCGCATCGCCGACCCGCCGCGCGAGCAGAAAGGCGCGGTTCGAGGTCTGAACCACCGCATCGACGATCTTGGGATCGGACACCACCACGTCGCGCAGATCGCGCGGCAACTGGACGAAGAGCGACTTGCCCCGGCCGATGGAGATCTTCTTCACCGCGGGCAGCGCAAAATCATCCCTGATGACCAGCGCAGAGTTCTTCACCGGCCGAAAATCGTTCCCTGCCATGGCCGGCCGTGGCGCCATGGCGCCGATGCCAAGCCCGGCGATCACCGCCACGGCCACGCAGAACACCGCCAGCAGCGAGCGGCGCCTCTCCAAGTGTCGTCTCATCTGTCCCAACCTCTCGACAGTACGTTGCAGCCACGCTCTCACTCGATGCCATAGGCACGCGAAGCCATGCCGTATTTGATGACCTTCACACTTCCCCCACGCTCGAACGGGTCCGACTTGACCTTGCCGTCCTTGCCCTGACCCGCATCCGCCAGGCTGCGCAGGGAAAGCGAGATCTCCCCCATGGACTGGGCCAGCGCGAGGATCTCGGCCTGGCGCGGCGTGAGCTCCAGCGTCGCCGTGCGCCCCTCGATCACCTTCTTGCCCCCCTTGGTCT
>JALUTE010000183.1 GCA_027058255.1 Methyloligella sp.
CGTCTTGCAGGCGAGGTGCTCGCGCAAGAGCGCGACCGGGCGCTCGCGCGGCTCTCGGAGGCGATTGGCGAGACCAACGCCTATATCGAGCGCCTGCTCCTGGATGCCTGACGAGGGCGCCGCCGGCTGACGGGCGCAGAGGGGTGCCGGTGGGCCGGCACCCGTCCGCTCTCCATTGCGGCGAGACGCGTCCACCCGCCCGGGGATGGGCGCGGTGCGACCTTATCGACGCCTTGAATTTCCCCGGCATGGGTCTTACACACGGGTTCGGTCGAACGGGGCGGGCCGCCAGCCCGCTCGACGTCTCCTCCGGACCTCGTGCCCCGTGCTCGGATGAGCGGATCCGCGATCTCGGGTGAACCCATCGGAGCATCCGGCCCGCGCGCGGGCCGAGCGTCCCCTCCGCATGGCGGACATGAGGTCCGCACGAGCTGCTTCGCAGAAGCCGGGCCGAAGCTTGCAAGAGGGAGTGCCGGCGCGCATGCCCAAGATCACCTTCATCGAGCACGACGGCACCCGCCACGAGGTCGAGGCGGAGTCCGGCATGACCGTCATGGAGGCGGCCGTGAAGAACGAGGTGCCGGGCATCGCCGCGGAGTGCGGCGGCGCTTGCGCCTGCGCCACCTGTCATGTCTATGTGGAGGAGGACTGGCGCGACAAGGTGGGACGGCCTTCCGAATCGGAAGAGGACATGCTCGATTTCGCCTTCGATGTCCGTGAGAACAGCCGTCTGAGCTGCCAGATCCGGGTGACCGACGAGCTCGATGGCCTGGTCGTGCACATTCCGGAGAAACAGTTCTGAGGGATGCATGCCCTTGGCGCTTGAGGCGGAGCAGCCGGGTGTGAGAGGCGGTGTGTCGGCGCGGGGACGGCCTGCGTCCGGTCGCACGCAGCAGCGAGAGAACTTCCATGAACACAGATTCAAGACCCGTCGGCGGCAATGGCGGTGGCCATGGTCATGGTGGCGGCGAGAGCGGTCCCATCGAGACCGATGCCGTGATCGTCGGCGCGGGGCCCGTGGGTCTCTTCGCCGTCTTCGAGCTCGGCCTCCTCGATATCAAGGCGCATCTGATCGACATTCTCGACCGGCCGGGGGGGCAGTGCGCCGAGCTCTATCCGGAAAAGCCCATCTACGACATTCCCGGCTATCCGGTGATCTCCGGCCAGGAGCTGACCGACAAGCTCATGGAGCAGATCGCCCCCTTCGATCCCACCTTCCATCTCAGTCAGCGCGTCGACCGGCTCGAGCGCCTGGACGATGGGCGATTCGCGCTCGTGACCGATATCGGCACCCGCTTCGTGACCAAGATCGTCATCATTGCGGCGGGCGGCGGCTCCTTCACGCCCAAGCGCCCGCCCCTCAAGGGCATCGAGGACTATGAAGGGAAATCCGTCATCTATTCGGTGCGCCGGATCGAGGACATGCGCGGCAAGCGCATTCTCGTGGTGGGGGGCGGCGATTCCGCGCTCGACTGGACGCTGGCGCTCCAGCCCGTGGCCGAGCGGCT
>JALUTE010000184.1 GCA_027058255.1 Methyloligella sp.
CCCTCGGTCACGTTCACCGCCTCGATGTACGAGCGTTGGGACAGGAGCGAACCGCGGAATAGGGTCTCGGCGGTGATCGTGCCCACCGATGCCAAGGCTTCGATGTCGGTGTCGAGGATTTGCTTGGCCGTCACGTCGCCCAGGTAGCCGGCCGCAGCGCGAATCTGCGATAGGGAGATGTTTCCCTGTAAGGCGTTCACCTCGCCGATGTTCTTGGCCGCGTAGATCGTCGAGCCGGTGATGTCTCCGGCAGTCCCCGTGTATCCGGCCGTGACGTTGGTGATGCTGCCCTGATCGGTTTTGACATCGGCGTTCAAATCGGTGCCGGCCAGCACGCCGCCAATGTGACTGCGGGCAGCGACGTCGGCCGTTTCGCTGATGTTCTGGCCGGCCCGGACCATTCCCAGGTAACGTCCGGCGCTGGACGGAGCCGCCACGTTCCGTTCGGCGTCCACCGTGCCCAGGTCCCGGCCGGCACGGGTGGCGGACGTTTCGGCGATCGAGCCGTCTTCGGCGCGCACCATGTGGAGGTCGTTTCCGGCTTCGACCGTTTTCGTGATGTCCCGGCCGGCCCACACCACGGTCGCGTCGCGCCCGGCACGTACGTGGCCGAGAATGTCCTGGTTGGCGAACACCCCGCGGGCCTCCGAGCCGAGCACGG
This sequence comes from Methyloligella sp., assembly GCA_027058255.1. Taxonomy (GTDB): domain Bacteria; phylum Pseudomonadota; class Alphaproteobacteria; order Rhizobiales; family JALUTE01; genus JALUTE01. The sequence continues at coordinate 662 of JALUTE010000184.1, forward strand.
TATCCTGGTACTCGGGCAGCATGATGTCGACCCAATCGTCCTCCAGTTTGACCCGTCCGATGTCTTGGGTCTCGGCGCGAACATTGCCCACGATGTCGCTACCGGCCCAGATGAAGCCGATCGACTCGTAGGCCTGGACTTTGCCCACGTTGCCTTCGTTGGAGTAGACGGCGCTCATGGTGCCGCCGGTGGAGACGACCGAATCGATGCTGCCCGCGTACGGCGCGATGACCAGGTCCACGTTGCCGCCGGCGCGCACGTCTCCGACGCCCTCGGCGGCGTAGACCAATTCGACCCGATCGGTCGCGGTGACGCTTTCGGCGCGACCGTACACATCGACGGTCACGTTATTGGCCACCACGTGTTCTGGGACGTCGCCCTGGGCGGAGATGTCCAGGTCGCCGTCGATGTCGACCTGGGAAACCACATTGACCTTTCCAGTGGCGCCTGCCTCTTGGGATACCGAAAGCTCCAGCGAGTTGGCGTTGCCCGCCCAGTCGAGGTAAGCGCCCACCGTCCCAACGCCATAAACCCCCGTTGGCTCCGTGGACCGGGTGTAGGCGGTGTCGCCCTCGAGCCACGCGTAGAACCCCGTGAGACCGCTGCTGTGGACCGACGCCGTTCCGCAGGCAATGCTTTTGCCGGGTTGCAGAACGTACACGGAAACGGCCACTTCGGCCGTCTTCGTGTTGCCCGCCGCATCGGCTACGGTATACACGAAGACGTCCGGGCCTGCCAGGCGCAGGCCGTCGGCCATGAGTCCGCCGGTCTGGTAGTATGCCGTGCCGTCGGGGTTGATGGTCAGGGTGCCAAAGGCTCCCTGAGGGGGATCCACGCCCACGAC